>CASEAR010000001.1 GCA_949285835.1 uncultured Verrucomicrobiota bacterium
CGAACCTGATCCGCTGGCTGGGGAACACTGAGACTTTTTTGCGCTTCCGATTCAGGCCGCTATTTTTCATGGAGCGGGAACCGCTCACCATGCTGTTTTGGCAGAATGCAGCATGATCAATTCCGGTTCAGCAGGCCCTAAGCAGTTCCAGACTTGAATTTCTTCTCTCCCCCCCCCACTTGGAAACGCCATCTTTATTCTCCCTCTCTGATGCTTACACACATAACCAAATCTCCCATCAATCCGCCTGATGTTTACACTCATCGGAACTAGTGTGAGACCTGACTCCAATTATAGTTGTTAACATTCTTCCATGAAAATACCTATCTGCTGAATGGACTGACGATTGACCCCTGCACTGAACTCATCGTCTTAAGACGCTGGAACCGCTCGTATCCGCGCTGGCTGTGAAAGAATCGTTCCATAGGCAGAACAGGCATAGAGAGGTCATGGTTTGCCCGACCCGGGACTCTTGCCCGCTCTGCACGGCCTTTATGCTGTTTCACGGTTCGGCAGGGATCATGATTTTGCCAAGGCCGTCGTAGGCAGACAGACCCCGCGTAACGCTTTATTAAAAAACACATCACATAAAAATACATCACGCAGACACATATGCCCTGAGCCAGACGAATCTGTTCTGAGCATAAAGTTTCCGCGGCAGCCATTCGCACCCGGATTACCGTCGCCGAGGCGGAGCCTCGAAAAAAATGGAGTTGCGGCTTCTGCCGCAGCTCCATTTAACACAGTGACATAACGCACAGACATCAGCGCCTGCCGCGAATATGCCCATGCTTGAGAAATCCGTCGTAATTGCGCATTACGAGATAGGATTCTATCTGACGCATAGCATCAAGGGCTACGCCGACAATAATCAGAAGCGATGTTCCGCCGAAATATCTCGCCATGCCCACGGGAATGCCAGCGCCCTGCTGAAGTATCTGCGGGAGAACGGCAATGACGACAAGGCCGACGGCGCCGATAAGCGTTACGCGCGTCATTGTAAGATCAAGAAACTCGGCCGTAGGCATTCCCGGGCGTATGCCTGGGATATATCCCCCGCTGTTCTTGAGATCGTCGGCTATGCGCACAGCATGGAACTGCGTGGCGACCCAGAAAAACGAGAAGAATATGATCAGCACCGAATAAACGATCATGAAGAGCCAGTTGTGCCCTTCCTTCATCGAGACGCCGAAAGACTGCAGCCAGCCGAGCCAGCCAAACTTCTCGACATTTATCAGACTCAGCACCCAGCCCAGAGCCTGAATAATCGGCCCTGCGAAAATGATCGGCATAACGCCGCCGAAGTTCACTCTGAGAGGCATATAGGCCGCGTTCATTCCGCTTCCCATAGCAGCTCCGGCAGAACGCCGGGCGGTATGTATGGGAACGCGCCTCACTCCCTGCGTCAGCGCAATTGTGGCTGCAAAAACCGCGAAAGCCAGCGCAAGAATGAAAACAAGGTAGAAAATATTGTACTCCGCGGGCTGCCCCCCGATCGGAATGAACTTGAGTGCGCACTGATAAACAGCCTGCGGCAAGCCGGCAATAATGTTCACCATGATTATGATGGAAGTGCCGTTCCCGACGCCGCGTTCGGTAATCTGCTCGCCGAGCCACATTGTGAGCATGGTGGCAGCTGTCACCGTAATGACAGTGAGGATCCTGAATGCAAGTCCGGGAACCAGAACGATACGTACGCCTTCCATTCCGAGATTAGCAGGATTCTCGAGCATCGCAGCAAGGAAATAAGCCTGAACGGCGCAAAGCACCAGTGTGAGGTAACGTGTCGTCTGGTTGAGTTTCTGACGCCCCACGTCACCCTCGCGCGCCATACGCTCAAGCGACGGGATAATCGCCGTCATCAGCTGTATGATAATCGACGCGGAGATGTAAGGCCAGATGCTCAGCATGCCGACGGAACAGTTGGAAAGCGCTCCGCCGTTGAAGACATCGAACATCCCCATAAACCCGCCGCCGGTCTCTTCGGTAATATTCCTGATGAAATCGGTGATGGCCTTGGCATCGACTCCCGGAGTCGGAACTATGGAGATCATCCGGCATATAAAAACAAGGCCCAGAGTGAAAAAAATTCTGCTCTTGAGTTCCTTGATCTTGAAAATGTTGCTGAATACGGACATATTGCGGCTCCGAAGATAAGAGAAAAGAGGCCGCCCGCAGCGATCTCCAGCCGGAGATGCGGCGGGCGTCGGCCGTCTTACTTCACAATTTCACAAGTGCCGCCAAGCTCTTCGATTTTCGACTTGGCCGCCGCGGAAAAAGCGTTCGCCTTCACCGTAAGTTTGCGTCCGTACTCTCCGCCGCTGAGCACCTTGAATCCGCCGTTGGCGAATTTCTTCACGATACCCTTGCTCATGAGAGCGGCCGCATCCACCACGGAACCGTCCTCGAAGCCGTTCAGGGACTCCAGATTTACGGCAGTGTACGCGACGCGGGCGGGATTCTTGAATCCGCGCTTGGGCAGACGACGGAGCAGCGGCATCTGGCCGCCCTCGAAATTCACCTTCCGCTTATGTCCCTTGCGCGACATCTGCCCCTTGGTTCCCTTGCCGGCGGTCTTACCGGAACCGGAAGACTCGCCTCGACCGACGCGCCGCGGCTTCCTGTTGGAGCCCGGCGTTGTGTACAAAGATGACAAATCCATTTCTCTTACCCCTTTATGCGTTGGCGCTGCGCTGAGACTTGATCTCCTCGGCCGTACGCAGTTTGGAAAGCGCGTTCAAGGTGGCCTTGACCACGTTCAAACGATTCTTGCTTCCCTGGCTCTTGCCGAGGATGTTGTGAATGCCTGCAAGCTCAAGCACCGCACGCATGCCGCCGCCGGCGATAACACCGGTACCTTCGCAGGCAGGCTTGAGGAGCACACGGCCGCCGTCGCACTGCCCGGTTACCTCATGCGGGATCGTCTTGTTCGTAATCACGATGTCGACGAGCCTGCGCTTTGCAGCGTCTGTCCCCTTGCGAATAGCTTCGCTCACCTCGTTGGCCTTGCCGAAACCAAGCCCGACACGGCCGTTGCGATTGCCCACAACAACCACCGCGCTGAAACTGAAACGGCGGCCGCCTTTGACGACCTTGGCGCAGCGATTGACAAATACCACGTTCTCCTCGAACTCAGGAGCTTCCTGATTCCTCTCTTCGTAAGCCATTATTTGGACTCCTCGCTTGATTCCTCACGGACCTTGAGTCCCGCTTCCAAAGCGGACTCCACGACCTGCTTGACTCGCCCGTGATAACGGAATCCGCCACGGTCAATCACCACGACGCTGATATTCTTCTCACGGGCCTTTTCAGCGGCCTGAGCCCCGAGTTCTTTCGCCGTATTGATATTGAGTTTCGCTCCTGTGTTAAGGGTGCTCACCGAAGCGAGCGTGACCGCCGCATCGTCGTCAATGAACTGCACGTACATGTGCCGGTTGGACACAAACACGGACATCCGCGGACGCGAAGCCGTCCCGGCGACCTTCTGACGAAGGCGCTTATGCCTGCGAATGCGGTAATCTTTACGATTTTCAAGCTTCATATTCTAAAACTTCCTGATTGATGCGCGATTAAGCGACAGTCTTGCCTTCCTTGCGGCGTATGACCTCGTCGGAGTACCTTATGCCTTTGCCCTTGTAAGGCTCGGCAGGATAGTACGACCTTATATCGGCGGCCACGCGTCCGACAAGCTGCTTGTCGATGCCTTCAATGAGCACTTTCACGCCGCCCTGCTCCGTCACTTTCACCCCTGCGGGGATTTTGTACTCTTTAGGAGAAGCAAAACCGAGGGAAAGAGAAAGCGTCTGACCGGACACCGCAGCCTTAAAGCCGACGCCGTCTATATCGAGCGATTTCTTGTAACCTTCGGACACGCCTTTGACCATATTGTTCACAAGAGTCCTGGCAAGGCCATGGAAAGACTTGTGCTGCCGGTCGTCGGAAGCGCGGGTCACGACAGCCTCGCTGCCGGCAACTTCCACCTTTATTCCGTCCGGGAGCTCATAAGAGAGCTCTCCGAGCTTCCCCTTGACAGTTACGACGCGTCCGTTCACGGAGACCGTAACGCCCGGAACGATGACAACGGGATGCTTGCCTATTCTTGACATTTAAGACCTCCTTCTCACCAAACGGTACAGATCAGCTCGCCGCCGACCCGGCGTCTGCGCGCCTCGACTCCGGACATTACGCCACTGGAAGTCGAAAGAATGGATATTCCAAGACCTCCGAGAACGCGAGGAATCTCCTGCCAGCCGCAAAACCGGCGGAGCCCCGGGCACGACTCGCGGCGGATTCCGCGGATCACCGGCTTCTCTTCTTCATTGTACTTAAGCGCGATCCTGAGCACGCGCTTGACGTCGCCCTCGACCTCATACTCGGAGATATAACCCTCGTCTTTAAGAACGCGGGCGATCTCCGCCTTCATGCGGGAACTGGGCATCTCGATTATCTCGAGCCCCGCGCTCTGGGCGTTGCGGATGCGGGTAAGCATATCCGCTATCGGATCAGACCAACTCATTTTCCGTAACTCCTTTCCAATTACCACGACGCCTTCGTCACTCCGGGAATCTGCCCGGTAACGGCAAGCTCACGGAAACAGATGCGGCAAAGCTTGAATTTGCCGATATAGGCGTGCGGACGTCCGCAACGGCTGCAGCGGTGATAACCGCGGACCTTGAATTTCGGCTTGCGCGCCGCTTTGGCTATAAGTGATTTTTTTGCCATAACTACACTGATGCTCCGTTAACGGCCCATAAAGGGCATTCCGAGTTGAGCGAGAAGCTCACGGGCCTGCTCGTTGTTCGCAGCGGTTGTAACTATTGTGATATCCATTCCCTGCTCAGGCGCGCCGTGACGGCTCAGATCAATCTCCGGGAAGATTGTCTGTTCCTTGAGACCGAGTGTGTAATTGCCCTTCCCGTCGAAACCTCTGTTGGGAACGCCGCGGAAGTCGCGGATACGGGGAAGCGCTATGTTGATGAACTTGTCCAGAAAATCGTACATCCTGGAACCGCGAAGAGTGACTTTAGCTCCGATAACCATTCCCTCGCGGAGCTTGAAGTTGGATATGCTCTTGCGGGATTTGCAGAGCGCAGGCTTCTGCCCGGTGATTTTCATCAAGTCGTCCACAACAGATTTCTGCGTATCTTTGTCGACGATGCCGAAGCCCATATTGACCACGACCTTGACAAGTTTGGGCACGACCATCGGGTTGGTTATGCCAAACTTCTCGCGAAGCGCCGGCACAGCACTCTCCGTGTATTTTTTCTTAAGATTTGCCATTTACATCCGTCCTTACTTGCTCTCGAAACGGTATCCGGTGCCCTTGGCGACGCGAACAACAGTATCGCCCTCGCGAACGCGTGAGACTCTCACGCCCTTCTTCGCCTCCGGGTCATACGGCATCAGATTCGACATGTGAATAGGCGCGGGCACATCGATGATGGCGCCGTCTGGGTACGCATTGCATTTGCGCACCGTCTTTTTCACAATGTTCAGCCCTTCGACCACTGCACGCCCCGTCTTACGGTTGACCGCAAGAACCTTTCCGGTTTTCCCGGCGTCGTCGCCGGCTATCGCGATGACCACATCATCTTTTTTGATTCTGCACAAACTCATCACAACACCTCCGGAGCGAGAGAAATTATCTTCATATAATTTTTGTCGCGAAGCTCGCGGGCCACAGGCCCGAAAATACGGGATCCGATGGGATTCTTCTTTGAGTCCACAATCACGACCGCATTATTGTCGAACTTTATGTACGAACCGTCGGGACGGCGGATAGGATAGGCCGTGCGGACGATGACCGCAAGACAGACCTGCCCCTTCTTGACAGCGCCGTTCGGCTGGGCCTCCTTGACGGCCACGCGGATGACGTCGCCGACGTAAGCATAACGTTTGCGCTGACCGAGGACACGGAAACAGCGTACGCGGCGCGCGCCGGTATTGTCCGCGACCACAAGATCGGTTTCTTCCTGAATCATGTCACTTGACCTCCGAGGCCGGCTTTGCCGCCGACTCTATAATCCTTACAAGGCGCCATCTTTTGAGACGGCTGTACGGGCGGCATTCACGGATCTCCACCACGTCCCCGACGCACGCCTCATTCTTTTCATCGTGCGTGTGCATTTTTTTGCCGGCGACAAGCTGCTTGCCGTAAAGAGGGTGGTGATACCGCCTCTCCACAAGGACAACGACCGTTTTGTCGCCGCTCTTGCTCACGACTTTGCCGCTGCGGCTCTTGCGAATGCCGCGGCTTTTCTGCTTCTGCACTGTGTTTGCCTCAGTCATTGCTGTTGATCTCCCTTTCGCGGATGACCGTACGCATACGCGCCACGTCCCGCCTCAATGTGCGAATCTTCAACGGCTGAGTGACGCCATCGGAAACATTCTTTTTCAGTTTAAGTCCGCTCAGCTCGCGTTCAGCCTCTTTAATCTGGCCGAGAATTTCTTCCGTTGTGTTTTCACGGATCTGCTTGACTTTCATCGATGAGTCTCCTCAACCCTGGCCCGCGCCGTTACGGCTTACCAGTACCGTTTTAACTCCAAGCTTGGCAGCCGCCAGACGGAAGGCCTCGCGGGCGAGACCATCAGGCACGCCGGCAAGTTCAAAGAGAATCGTTCCCGGGAGAACGACCGCCACCCAGAACTCGGGATTGCCTTTTCCCTTACCCATACGAACTTCGATAGGCTTCTTGGAAACAGGCTTGTCCGGGAAGATGCGGATCCAGAGCTTTCCGCGGCGTTTGAGATGACGGTTGATTGAGACACGACAAGCCTCAATCTGCACATTTGTGATCCAAGCGCGTTCGAGCGTCTTAAGTCCGAAATCTCCCTGCGCAAGCTGAGTATTGCTGGTTGCAATACCGGCGCGGCTCCCGCGCTGCACCTTGCGGTACTTGACTCTTTTAGGCATTAGGGGCATGTGGTCTTCTCCCTCTGTTCTGCTGCTTCAGCGGCTGGTAATTGTCCTTCTTGCAAATCCAGACTTTTACGCCGATGATTCCCGCGGTGGTATTGGCCTCCGCGAAACCGTAATCAATGTTTGCACGCAACGTATGAAGTGGCACTTTGCCTTCCTTCATCCACTCAGCGCGTGAGATTTCCGCTCCGTTAATACGGCCCGCGGCATATATCTTGATGCCCTCGACGCCCTGATCCATCGCTGCCTTCTGAGCACGCTTCATAGCGCGCTTCAGCGCGACGCGGCGGACAATCTGCTGTGCGATGTCTTCAGCGACGAGCTTCGCGTTCGCGAAAGCATCTCGCACTTCCACCACATCGATGTAGACTTCCTTCTTCGTCTTCTTTGACAGATCCGCACGAAGCGCTTCAAAATCAGCACCCTTCTTGCCCATAATAACGCCGGGGCGGGCTGTGTGGATAACCACGCGAAGCCTGTTCGCGTACCTCTCTATACGAATATCGGAAACCGCGGCATTCGCCAAACGCTTCTCCACAAATTTGCGGATGAAGCAGTCCTCAGCGAGAAGGTCGCCGAAATTGCGTTTGTCGGCAAACCAGCGCGAGCGCCAATCTTTGTCGACGGCTACGCGGAACCCGATAGGATTTACTTTCTGGCCCAAAGCTTACTCCTTATTTCTTGTATTCGTCGCTGAGAACCACTGTGATGTGGCTCGTCTGTTTCTCAATCGGACTGGCGGAACCTCTGGCGCGGGGCCAGAATCTGCGCATGCTCGCCCCCTCGTCGAAAACTGCCTTCTTGACATAAAGGCTGTCCACCGGCACCCCTTCGTTGTTCTCCGCGTTTGCAACGGCCGATTTCAGCGTGCTGTTGAGCAGCGCGGCCGCCTTGCGCGGGCTGAATCCAGTCATTCTGATCGCGTCAAGCGCTTTCTTGCCCACTATGGCGCGGGCAAGATCACGGCCCTTCGACGCGGAAATCCGGACGTTTCTGCTGATAGCTCTAACTTCCATACTTCTTTCCTGCCGATTACTTCGTGACCTTGTCGGTCGTTGCACCATGCTTGCGGAACAACCGGGTCGGAGCAAACTCACCAAGCCTGTGTCCGACCATGTTCTCCGTTATGAAAATCGGGGTGTGCTGCTTGCCGTTGTGAATGGCGAACGTGTGCCCGACAAACTCGGGGACAATCATAGACCGTCTCGACCATGTCTTGATAGGCACCTTGCGGCCCGACTTGTTCATTTGCTCGATCTTCTTCAGCAAACAGTCCTCGACATAAGGACCTTTTTTAATTGAACGTGCCATATACCGTTACTTTCTGCGTTTGACGATAAAACGATTGGACGCCTTGCGCGGCTTGCGAGTCTTGCCGCCCTTGGCGATCTTGCCCCACGGAGAAACCGCAGGACCGCCGCCCGACGTACGGCCTTCTCCACCGCCCATAGGATGATCTACCGGGTTCATAGCCACACCGCGAACCGTGGGTCTTATTCCGAGCCAGCGTTTGCGCCCGGCCTTGCCGAGCATGACTCCCATATGGTCGCCATTGCCAACCTGCCCGACTGTCGCCTTGCAGCGGCCGAGAAATCTGCGCTGCTCGCCGGAAGGCATCTTCAGCGTGACAAAATCCCCGTCGCGCGCCATGACCTGGGCGCCGTTGCCGGCGGAGCGCACTAGCTTAGCGCCGCGTCCGGGCACAATCTCGATACCGTGCACGGTCATTCCAAGAGGAATCTTGGAGAGGGGCAGGCAGTTCCCGACGGAAGCTTCAGCGTCGTCGCCGGAAATGATCTTAGCGCCAACCGCAAGCCCTTCCGGGGCGAGGATGTAGCGCTTCTCACCGTCCGCATACGCAAGCAGCGCGATATTCGCGGAACGGTTGGGATCATACTCTATCGCCTGAACCGTCGCGGGAATACCGATCTTGTCGCGCATGAAGTCGATCATGCGGTAGCGCCTCTTGTGGCCGCCGCCGCGGTGACGCACGGAAATACGGCCGGCGTTGTCGCGGCCGCCGTTGTTCCTTTTGGCCCTTGTAAGTGAACGCTCGGGTCTGTCCTTCGTGATTTCCTCAAAAGAGGAACCCGTTGCGAAGCGGCGGCTCGGCGTGTAGGGTTTGTATGTTTTGATTCCCATGAATTTGCTCCGTAAACTTGAAAGTGAGCCCGCCTCAGAGCAGGTCGATCTTGTCGCCGTCCTTCAGCTTCACTATCGCGCGCTTCCAGTCCTGTCCCTGCACCACCCGGCGATTGCGAAGAACGCGTTTTTTGCCTGAGTAGTTCTGGGTATTGACATCCAGCACGGTAACGTTGAAAGCCTCTTCAACCGCCCCTTTGATTTCTATTTTGTTGGCGTTCCTGTCCACACGCAGTACGTAGCGGTTGCCGGATTCGGACTCGCTCATCGCCTTTTCGGAGAGGATCACCCCTTTAAGTATGCTTTTGACGTGCTTCATGCCATCGTCTCCTCGAGAGCTCCGCCCTCAAGACGGACTTTCAGAGCTTCCCAGGCGGGTCTGGTCACAACCAGCGCCGGGTAGCGAAGTACCTGATAAACACTGCAGTCCCGCGCTCTGACCACTTCCACGCCTTTAACGTTGCGCGAGCTGAGTTTGAGAACCGGATCGACGGCCAGCGTAACAACGAGGCAGGAAGGAGTTCCGAGAGCTTTGAGAACGGAAACAAACTCCTTCGTTCCGGGCTCGGAGAAGCTGAGATCTTCTACAATCTTCAGGTCGCCGCTGCAGATGCGCTCGCTCAAAGCGCGCCTGAAAGCGAGTTTGCTCACCTTCTTGTTCAGCTTCACGGAGAAATCACGGGGCTTCGGACCGAACGCCACGCCGCCTCCGCGCCATACGGGGGACTGCCTCAATCCGGCGCGGGCACGGCCTGGGCCCTTCTGCCGCCAGGGCTTCTTGTTGGAACCGGCGACTTCGCCTTTGGAAAGGGTGCTGGCCGTACCGGCGCGCTGCGAGGCGCCGTTGCCCACCACCACGTCGCGAACCGCCTGATCTCCGCGCTCGAGAACGAGGACTTCCTCGGCGACTTCGACCTCGCCGGAGGCCCGGCCGTCACGGCCGAAAACTGATATCTTAGCCATTACGCCTTCACCGCCTTCTTCTTCAACGCCTTGCGTACCACTACCATGGAGCCGTTGGCGCCGGGAACAGCACCCTTGACGAGGATGACGTTGAGCTCCGGGCGCACCTGCACGACTGCGAGATTCTGCTTCGTAACGCGGCGCGAGCCCATGTGGCCCGGCATAGGATGCCCTTTCTCAACGGAACCCGGATCCTGACGCATGCCGATTGAGCCGGGACGACGCTTGACGTGGCCGCCGTGGGTCATCGGTCCGCCCGCAAAATTCCAGCGCTTCATCACCCCCTGGAAACCGCGGCCTTTGCTCACTCCGATAACGTCGACAAAATCGACGCCTTCAAAAACGGAAGCCGTAAGCACGTCTCCGGGCTTGACTTCTTCGCCGGCATCCGCCTTGAACTCCCTGAGTATGCTTACGGGCGCCTCAAGACCGGCCTTCGAACAATGTCCCACCTCGGCCTTGCTCATGCGGGACGCCTTCTGCGTGCGCCAGCCGAGCTGGACAGCGCTGTACCCGTCCTTTTCGTCCGTTTTCACCTGAACGACAGGACAGGGACCTACCTCGATGACCGTGACGGTGACACGGACTCCGTCCTTGTCCCAAACCTGAGTCATCCCCAATTTTTTACCAATCAACCCTTCCATCTCTCAGGGCTCCTCAAACCTTGATGTTAATGTCCACGCCGGCCGGCAGATTCAGCTTTTTAAGCTCATCGACCGTTTTAGCCGTCGGACGGACTATGTCAAGCATGCGCTTATGCGTGCGCATCTCAAACTGATCCATGGACTTTTTGTCGACATGCGGACTGCGGTTGACCGTAAACCGCTCTATCCTCGTGGGAAGGGGAACCGGCCCGACAACCTGTGATCCGGTCTCCCTCGCCGTGCGGATGATCTCGGAAACCGCCTGATCAAGAACTCTGTGATCATAGGCCTGCATCCGAATTCTTATGCGTTGACTCTGCATTGATCGTCACCTGTTCAATATTGCTTCTTTGACTGCGCGTGGCACGATGGCAAACTCCTCCGGTTCCATGGTGTAGGATGCCCTGCCCCTGGAAAGGGAGCGTATTGCCGTCGAATACCCGAACAAATCCGCCAGCGGCACAGCCGCTTTGACGACCTGCATGTCGCCATGCACAGCCATCTCGCGCACCTGCCCCCGGCGCCCGCTCAAGTCGCCCATGAGATCGCCTGTGAATTCCGGCGGCGTCACAAGTTCGACTGACATTATCGGCTCGAGCAGTTCCGGAGTCGCCGCCTGCGCGGCCTCCCGGAACGCCATTATCGCGGCGGTGCGGAACGCGAGTTCGGTGGCGGAGTCATCGTCTACAACTCCGCCCCCGGTTACGCGCACTTCGACGTCCTGCATTGGCAGGCGCGCCAGCACCCCGGTAAGAATCGCATCCTGTATCCCCTGCTCGATAGAGGACCAGAATTCCGGCGGCACGGTGTTCCGGGGTGGTTTAACCTCGATGCGGTTACCTTTTCCCCGCGCCCCCGCCGACACGTGGAGGGCCACTGTCGCCGCCTGGCGTTTGCCACCGAACTCACGGTCGAACGTGTAAGCTGCGTCCGCTTGTCCGGTGACTGTTTCGTAATAAGAAACCATTGGCTTGCCGGCATTTGCCGGCACTTTGAACTCCCGGAGAAGCCTGTCCCTCAGTATCTCCAGGTGCAATTCTCCCATGCCGCTCATTATCGTCTGGCCGGTTTCACCGTCCACTCTGACGCGGCATGTCGGATCCTCGCCGGCAAGGATGTTCAGCGCCTCTTCAAGTCTGTCTTTGTCCGCCCGGCTTCTAGGCTCGACGGCCATGAACATGACTGGCTCGGGGAACTCGATGCTGTCAAGCGCGATCTGAGCCTGCTCGGCGCAAAACGTGTCGCCCGTGGTAAACTTTGTGAGTCCGGCCATCACGCCGATCTCGCCGCTGAACAGGGCTTCCGTATCCGTCTGGCTGTTCGAATGCATCCGTATCAGCCTGACGACGCGCTCGCGCGTCTTTGTACGGGGATTGTAGATATTCATCCCCTTGCGCAGCTTGCCAGAATACACGCGCACATAGAGGAGGCGTCCTATGTAGGGATCCGTCGCCACCTTGAAGACAAGGCCCGCAAGAGGCGCACCGTCGTCCGCCTTGCGTTCTGCGGCGGCTCCGGTACGAATCTCAACGCCCTTCACGGGCGGCACGTCCAAAGGAGACGGCAAATACCACGCCACTGCATCAAGAAGAGGCTGTATACCCTTGTTCTTGAGAGCGGAACCGCAGAGGACCGGCACCACTTTGCCTGCAATCACAGACCTGCGCAGAGCGCCCCGGATCTTTTCCGCGCTGATGTCCTCTCCGGAAAGAAAGGCGTCGGCCATCTCATCATCCGCTTCGGCAAGCGCCTCTATCATCCGGGTTCTGGCTTCTCCCGCCACGTTTTCCATATCGGACGGAACCGGCACGACGTCCGGATGCGCGCCAAGATCTTCCGCATTGTAAAACACGGCTTTCTGTTCCACGAGGTCAATCGCTCCGCGGAACGTTTCTGCCGAACCCACGGGAATCTGGACGGCCACCGGGTTCGCTCCAAGCTTGGAGCGGATCTCCGAAACAACCCCGTCAAAATCCGCTCCCATGCGGTCCATCTTGTTGTCGAAGGCAATCCTCGGCACTCCGTATTTGTCCGCCTGGCGCCACACGGTTTCAGACTGCGGCTGTACGCCGCCCACGGCGCAGAAAACTCCGACCGCGCCGTCAAGCACCCGCAGAGCCCTTTCCACCTCGACAGTAAAGTCGACGTGTCCCGGGGTGTCTATGAGGTTGATCTGCCTGCCGAGCCACTCACACGTAGTTGCGGCGGAAGTAATGGTTATGCCGCGCTCCCGCTCCTGAACCATCCAGTCCATGGTAGCGGTGCCTTCATGCACCTCGCCGATCTTGTGAACGACGCCGGCGTAATAGAGGATGCGCTCGGAAACCGTTGTCTTCCCGGCGTCTATGTGAGCGATGATGCCTATGTTGCGAACATCGCAAAGAGCGTGAGTACGGGCGTCCTCCGCCCCTCCGCTCTTCTTGTTTCTGGATGTGTCCGCTTCCATAGACATAATCACAGCCTGCCGCTGTTCAAAGGTTTCTTATTACCGGTTGTCAAAGATCAGCGCCGGAAAACCGGCTGTCCGGGAATTCCGAAGAATGTGCCGGACTCAAGTCAAATCATTCCGCAATCTCACCACGCATAGTGCGCGAAGGCCTTGTTAGCCTGCGCCATCTTATGCGTATCGTCCCTCTTCTTGACGACGTTGCCCTGATTGTTGTACGCGTCAAGCACCTCAAGCGCCACCGCTTTGGGCATGCCCATTCCGCGGCGTCCGGAGGCGTACTGAGTGAGCCAGCGCAGGGCCAGAGCCAGCTGCCTGTTCTCGCGAATCTCGACAGGCACCTGATACGTGGACCCGCCCACACGGCGGCTCTTTACCTCGACATGAGGCTTCATATTGTTAACGGCCTTGTTGAGGACTTCGATAACATCCTCTTCGCCGGCCTTGCCCTTAAGTTCCTCGATCGCTCCGTAAACGATACGCTGCGCCGTAGATTTCTTGCCGCTGCGCATCAGGTAGTTGATCATCCGGGCAACCAACTCGCTGCCATATTTCGGATCCGCCTGCACGGCGCGCTTGAAGCCGCCTTTACTGCTCCTGCGTGACATCTGATTTCACCCCGCTTATTTACCGCGCTTAACGCCGTACTTCGAACGCCCGCGCTTGCGGCCGTTCACACCCAGACAGTCCAGAGAACCGCGGACAACATGATACCGGACGCCGGGAAGGTCCGCCACACGGCCGCCACGCACGAGCACCACGCTGTGCTCCTGAAGCGAATGCCCTTCTCCCCCGATGTACGCGGTGACCTCATAACCCGTCGTCAACCGCACACGGCATACCTTACGAAGCGCTGAATTCGGCTTCTTGGGCGTCTGCGTCTTTACGAGAAGACACACTCCGCGTCTCTGCGGACAATTCTTGAGGGCCGGCGACTTGCTCTTCTTCTGAAGCGTCTTGCGCCCTTTTCTTATTAACTGATTGATAGTAGGCATAGTTTTCCAATCCTGCTCATTGCAAAGGAAGACCGACTTTAGCACAGGCGCGGAATAAAAATCAAGCTCTTTTTTGTGTAAAAAGCGACAGACCGCCAGACACGTCAGAAAACGCGCCCGCCGACCGTCGTGAGAAACCGCGCCCGGGCCCGGCGCGGCGACGCACGCACAAAGCCGGACTTCCAAGCGAAACACGCGGATACTACCACACATCCGCCTGGCATTTCAATTGGTTTCCGCAAACTTTTCAAAAGAAATCCGCCGAGCGATCATCCGGACGTGAATGCACGCCCGCCGCGGCGAGAGACTCGATGCGCTGCTCTGCAGCCATATTTGCGCCGCCGCATGCCTGAAGCACGCCGCCTTCGCTTCAGCCGCGGCGCGCACGTAACCATGACGGAGCCGCAAACCGCGGACACGTTTCCGACGATGTGCGACGCTTCCCTGTGCGCTCCTCAAAACAACATGGAACCGGGAGATGCACGACACGCGCCGACGCGGAGGCTCGATATAACATATACTGAATTACCTAGAAACTCGCTCACCCGCACGATACCATGCGCCTGCACGCAGAGAGCGGCGAAGCCGTCCCGCGTCATGATTATGCCGGAACAGGATAACCGTGCCGGGATAGAACGCCTGAGGTCGCGCACATCAGCACGGATATTCATCCGCATAAGAACACGCCCCGCGCGCGCAGGCCCTGCGACATCGTCAGCCGCATGTTTTCATATCCCGGGCCGCACACCGGCGGAACGCGATATGCAAACGAGTACGCCCGGATAATGCAAGGAAGCATTCGGGCGCGCAATGTCTGCGTCAAGCTTGAACAAAAACGCCGCCGCGGCAGTTTTTCAGATACTCCAGCGCATGAACCTGTCCGGTCAGTTCTAGGCCTTCCCGGTAAACTGGATCGTGCCAGCCTTCTATGTCGATGTTTCCATGATACCCGAAACGGCGCAGTTCGCTTATGATGTTCGTCCAGTTGCTGTCGCCGAATCCAGGGGTTCTGTGCCAGCAGAAGGTTTTCGATCCGCCAATGCCATGCCGCGCCACAATGTCGCGCCGCACAGTGGCATCCTTGCCGTGAATATGGAAGAATTTCGAACACCACTTTTCTATCTGCGGGAGCGGGTCTATAAGCTGCACCATCTGGTGGCATGGTTCCCACTCCAGCCCCACGTTGGGCGCGGGCACAGCGTCAAACATCAGCTCCCACGCATCCGGATTGTGGGCAATGTTCCATCCGCCGCGGAACCAATCGCCGCCCATGGGACAATTCTCCCACGCAATCCTTACTTTTCTGTCCTCCGCATACTCCGCGAGCGGTGTCCAAACTTCCCGGAAGCGCTCGATATTTTCAGGGACGGTTCCCGAAACGCGTCCGGTAAAACCCGTGACCAGATCACAATCAAACAGATGTACGCTGTCTATAAGCTCTCTCCACTGCTTCCTCGCGGTTTCGCCCTCTTCCCCATCGCCCATGACGTTGGCAAACAGGGAGACTGCGGAAACACGTATCCCGTGACTGCGCAGCTTATCCATTACGGCCTCCGCCATTGCGGCTGGACCGAAGCCCTTGAACGATTCCCAGTAGTTGAACTGGAAACACTCAAACCCAAGAGGGATGAGCTTGTCTACATACGCCGGCGTATTCTCCCCCGCACCGGCCATGGTACCTATCAGAATCTCATGCATTATGCACCCCCGCGTTACAGTTCAGCGATTACTTCTTTCATGCCGGACTCCGCGCTCTTCACCGCGGCTTCGACCATGGAAAAGGACAGTATATTGTCTGTGCAGACGGTCTGCGGCACGCCGCCGCGTTTCACGCAATTGATGAACTCGTCTATGCACCCGGCATGCCACTCAGGGCCGATCCGGCACGGCTCGCGCACAAACGGCTCCATCTCACTGAAGAAAGATCCGGTGCGAACGACTTTTTCTCCCCGCACGCCGTCTCTGGTCCAGCACACAGACCCCTGCGTTCCGACAGCGCGCCAGTCGCACTCCCACGGCGTGCTGCAGCCCTCTGCGCACCAGCTTCCCCTGTAGCAGAAGACCACCCCGCCGGTCATCTCAAAAATCGCGATTGCTGAGGCTTCTCCGCGATACCACGACCCCGGAGGATTCCACTCCCGGCAGTAGACGGAAACCGGGTTGCAGCCGCTTATGAATCTGGCCTGATCAAATGTGTGTATCGCCATGTCCACGAGCAGGACGTGCCTCATGACGTCGCGGAAGCCGCCGAAATGAGCGCCGATGTAGAAATCTGCGTTCAGCGTGGTAAGCTGCCCTATGTCACCGCCGCATACCGCATTTCTGTACGCACATATCCCGGACAGGTACCTGCGGTTCTGCATAACAGCGTGTATCCGCCCGGCTTTTTCTGCGGCAGCGATGATCCTGCGCACATCCGCCGACGTTTCCGCCACTGGTTTCTCAGAAAGCACATGGCATCCGAAAGACAGCGCTTCAACCGCGTTGCGGCAGTGCGCGGACGGAAGGGAACAGTCGAAAACTATATCCGGACGGCACGTCTGCAGAGCCTCTGAAAGACTGCCAAAACACCGCGCATTCAAAGAATATTCGCGAATCCTTTGTTCCGCTTTTTCGGGAACAAGCTCCACAATTCCGGAAATAAAAACATCGCTGCGCTCCGCAAGAGCGTCCAGCCACACCGGAGTTATCCCCCCCGCGCCAATCATTACCGCATTGAGTTTGCCATCCATATGCGTCCCCGCCGTTTCATCACCGGATACGATTCCCCTCGCAGCCGCTTTTCAGATCATCATCAGGATTATATGGTAGATATACGCTGCAAACAAGCCGTGTTCCGGCAGTTTTTTTGACGGACGGAGCCCTGCGGTTCGCGCCGAAGCCGGTTTTTATATTCCCGATTCTGACGGCGGCGGGATTTCCCATATCTGCTTGTATTCCGGGAAGCAAATCGCTATTTGCATTTTTGTGCGGGGACTCCGCAGGTCGATGGTACGTTTCACTCGTTTGTTTTCAGCGCGACTTTGGCACATGCATGCACGAACGCCGCATTCTGCAGCTTTCCCGTTCGCGGTGTCCAAATTTAAGATGTGCACGAGGATAAAAATATCCGGTGCGCCTTCGCATGGTGTTTCCTTTTGCGTGGATTGTGTTGAGACTATAATCCCGGCAGAAAGCGGAAAATCACTGTTTTCTGAAAAAATTTGCCCGCATGGCGGCAATGCGGATGAGCCTCTTTTGGGCGTTTATTTTCATGTTTGCAATCCTTCCTTTGGGTATGGCCGTTACATTCTGCAACTTCCCCGGCGCATCCGCCCGCACGTATGCTGTTGCCGCGGAATTCCGCTTCTGATAAAATCCCGCGCATGTCTCTTCTAACACTTCGGAATGTACAGATCTCTTTCGGCGGGAATCCATTGCTGGAAGATGTTAATATTTCAATCGACGAAGGCGAGCGCACATGCGTGACCGGCAGGAACGGGGAAGGCAAGACCACGCTCCTCAGAATAATGGCGGGAGCCGCCGAGCCTGACCGGGGAGAGGTGATCCGCGCACCCGGGCTTAAGACCGCGTTCCTGTCCCAGGAAGTGCCGTCCGACACCCCGGGAACCGTATTTGACATCGTCTCCTCCGGAATCCCGGAATCCGGGAACAAACAGGCCGCGCACAGGTTTGCGACAATGCTCGGTCTCAGGACGTCGGATGCGTTCAATTCCCTTTCCGGAGGAATGCGCAGAAGGGCGCGTCTCGCGGCGGCTCTCGCATACGAGCCTGACATACTGCTGCTGGATGAGCCGACGAACCACCTTGACACCGGCACCATTGAACTGCTCGAAGGCATACTCTCAAGGCTGAAGTGCGCATGCGTTTTTGTTACGCACGACAGGAGCTTCCTGAAAAATACCGCGCGGCGCATACTTGATCTGGACCGCGGAAGGCTTACCGGATGGGAATGCGATTACAGCACATTTCTCAGCCGCAAAGCAGACCTGCTCGCCGACGAGGATGCGTACTGGCTCAGGAAAGGCAAAAAACTGGAGCGTGAGGAAGCCTGGATAAGGCGAGGCGTGAAAGCGCGCACAACACGCAATGAGGGACGGGTTGAGGCACTGAGAAAGCTGCGTGAAGAATTCAGCCGCCGCAGGGAGCGCACGGCTGCGAGCAAGCTCGTCCTCGGCGCTCCTCAGTCCGTCTCCGGCAGGCAAACCGTAAAACTAGACAACGTCTCTTTCGCCTATCCCGGCGGAGAGGCGATACTGAACGGCTTTTCCGCAACCGTGCTCAGAGGCGAGCGCATAGGCGTCATCGGACCGAACGGCTCCGGCAAAACGACTCTGCTCCGGCTTATGTCCGGGCAGCTTGAGCCGGAGTCGGGATCCGTAACTCTCGGAAGCGGCGTCCGTATCGCGTACTTCGACCA
>CASEAR010000002.1 GCA_949285835.1 uncultured Verrucomicrobiota bacterium
CGAACCTGATCCGCTGGCTGGGGAACACTGAGACTTTTTTGCGCTTCCGATTCAGGCCGCTATTTTTCATGGAGCGGGAACCGCTCACCATGCTGTTTTGGCAGAATGCAGCATGATCCTTTCCGGTTCAGCAGGCCCTATATATGCAACATATACAACGTCATTTTGTTCAGAAACTCGCTATCGTTTTCTTTATTTGCTGGAACAGAACCGGGATTGAAGATGGAATATCGGTTTAAGATTTTTTAAGAATTGGATTGCTTTTCTTTATTTACCTCATTGTCTGTGCAGAGACAATGGGAATGCGCCTCTTTCCGCCGTTTCTTTTCATATCTGTAATCCTTCCTTTGGGTATGGACGTTACATTTTGCACTTTTCATTTTGCGGCTGTCAAAGTATGTTTTATTGACATGGCCGGGGGTATCTGATACGATAGCAAACCCAAACGGCATATGGGATACCTTGCCTGCATTTATTTTTAACATAGACATCCGAGGGAAGAGAGATGAAACAAGTTTATCAGCCGTCAAAGATAAAGCGCGTCCGCAAAATTGGATTCCGTGCGCGCATGGCGACAGCGGATGGCCGCAAGGTTTTGCGCCGCCGCCGTCAGAAGGGCCGCGCCCGCCTTGTGCAGGCCTGATGTTTGCCGTTGCGTGTGGAGAAAGATTCTGTATATCCAGCAACTGACGCGGGGGTGGAGCTCCCGCGTCGGCGTTTCTTTTTTCCGAAGCGCGCGCGGCTGCGGCTCCAGTCCGATTTTGACAGGGTTTTCAACGGTTCAAAAGGGATCGCCGGGCGGTGCATTGTTGTGTGGGTTCGGATTTATCCGGAGTCGGTGGGGGGCAGACTTGGCGCGGTGGCGTCTAAGAGGACGTTTCATGATGCGGTTGACCGAAACCGTGCCAAGAGGCTCGTCAGAGAGGCGTTCCGCAGTATTCGTCATGAGTTCGCTTCTTGCGGCTGGGACGCCGTTGTGGTGGCCAGAGCGAGAATTTCCCGCGCGAGTTCCAGAGATGTAGCTGAGGAACTCCGGGCGATAATGATTCGCTGCGGGGTTCCGGAGTCCGGATGTGAAAAGGGCCGCAATATTAGCCGTTAGGGCATACAAGATCTGGCTTTCCCCGCACATAGGCGGATGCTGCCGTTTTTTTCCCACATGTTCCGTGTATGCGATGGAGGCGTTGGAGAGATACGGGACGGTTCGCGGGGGATGGCTGGCCCTCAGGAGGCTGCTTTGCTGCAGGCCGTTCGGCCCGTCCGGCTATGATCCGGTTCCGTTGGCCTGGCCGGGTTTTTTCGGGAAAATCTGCCGGCCTTTGAAAAATTCTGACGGCAAAAAATCTGTTGAGGATAATAGATGAACAGACAGGATAAGATTATTGTTGCGATTTTGGTTCTTGCGCTGATCGCAAGTGTTTACCACACATGGAACTCAGCAAAAAAAACTGCCCAGTTTTACAGGGAGCATCCGGAGTTGGCGCAGCGGCAGTTGCAGGAAAATACGGTCTCGCAGGAAAGCCCAATTGAGGTTGAGAAGCCGGCCGTTGCGGAGCGGAAGGATGCGTATGCCGATGTCCCGGAGACGCTTGTTTCGGTGACAAACAATGTGGCGGTCTACACGTTCTCTTCTCACGGCGCATCGCTGAAGAGCGTCACGCTGCTTGAGTATGACAAGACACTAAATCCGGAAGATGGAAAGGTGTGCATGGATTTTTCGTCGAGCGGGGCGATGAAGCTTGGCGGCATTCCGGAACCTTTGTTGTTCTCTGTGTCATCGACGGGCCTCGTTGTATATGCGTCGGGAGAAGTGGCGGACAGCGTGAATTTCCTGCGGACGTATGAAATTCCGGAGGACGGTTACGTGCTGAAGGTGACAGACCGGCTTGTAAACAACAGGGAGGGCTCGGACTGCATGGTTCCGGGGTATACGGTTGCTTTGGGCAGCATGGATGTCTCCGGTGCTGGTGCCGATATGACGGATGTGGCCGTTGACGCGAAGGTGCAGTTGTCCGGATCGGACAAGGCAAAGGTTGAGAACTTTGATACCAGATACATTTCGGAGATGTTCGGCGGAACGGCCGGCGGATGTTCGCGTGCGAGAGTATCCCCGTATGCTCCTATGTCCGAAAGCAGAAATATTCCCGGAACAGTGTATTGGGTTGCGGCGAGAGACAGGTTTTTCGTGCAGATGCTTATACCGGAGGCGTCATCACGCGGGTTTGGGGTCGCCGCGGAGCGACTTCCCTCCGACGCGTCCGGTGCTTTGCGCATTTCGGGGATTGCGGCTTCTGCGGCGTTTGACGGGATGAAGCTTGGGCCGGGTGAGACGGCGGAAAGATCGTACGAGTACTACGCCGGTCCGAGGAAGATGTCGAACCTGCGGCCTTTGACAAAGGATGCCCTGAAGGTCATGTCGTTTGGAACATGGCGGATTTTCTGTGAATGGCTTCTTGATCTGCTTAATTTCATTGAGCGCATAGTGCCGGGCGGGTATGGGATGGCGATTATTGTGCTTACCGTGCTTGTGAGGCTTCTTCTCTATCCCATAAATAAACGCAATGCGGAAAGCATGCGCAAGATGAGCAAAATACAGCCTCTGATCAAGGAGGTGAACGACAAGTATGCGAATGATCCGCAGAAGAAGCAGCAGGAGATAATGCGCATATACGGCGAAAACAAGGTAAATCCGCTCTCCAGCTGCCTGCCGATGCTTATACAGCTGCCTATATTTATAGCGCTGTTTACCATATTGCGCTCATCTGTTGAGCTCAGGTTTGCACCGTTTTTATGGGTGGCGGATTTGTCCGCGCCCGAGAATCTTTTCCGGGATGCAATAGGTTTCGGCGTCAACATATTGCCACTGACGATGGCAGGGACAATGGCACTGCAGTCATATCTCACTCCCACCGCCGGAGATCCGGCGCAGCAGCGCATGATGATGATTATAATGCCGGTTATGATGCTTGTTATGTTCTACCAGTTGCCGTCTGCGCTGTGTCTTTACTGGACGGTGTCGCAGATTTTGGCTATATTTGGTCTGCTTTGGAACAGGAGGAAGAATAAATCCGGAGATGAAAGCGGTGCGGAGGTGCTTCCGCCGCCGCGTGAAACCAGACAGATGCGGCGTCACGGGAAGAAGGAGTGAGTTGATAATCGTGTAGCAGACGGATTTCGAGCCGGCGGAGGGGGTCTGTTTGATGGCAGAGAAAAAAAACAAGTTGAGACGCGAAGACTTACGTACTTTTCTGCGTGTGGTGTCGTATGCAAAACCATATTGGCACAGGCTTCTTATCGGCGGCATTTGCGCCGTAATCGGCGGAGGATCTGTTATCGCGATGTTTGTTACGGCGCAGAATCTTCTGGGGCATATACTTGACAGCAGGCAGCAGTTGGGAATGGCCTCAGAGGATTGCGTGGAGAACGTGTGTGAGGCAGCACCTGCGGCGCCTTCTCCGGCGGCCGACGCAGAGTCTGCGAGCGATGCGGGCGCCGCCTCCATTCCTCCGATAGATGTTCCGGGCTCTGATTTTGCAAGCGGCATAGTAAACAAACTTGTTTCTGCCAATGATGCTGCACGATTGGAGCGGGCTGGTTTTTCCGGTATGGTTGTGCTTTGCTGCATGATGCTTGTTGTTATCGTGGTGAACTCTGCGGCTGTTTTCTGGAGCATGTATCTGCTTCAATGGGTGGGGCAGCGGGTCGTTCTGGATCTGCGGGTTGGGGTTTTCAAGCACTTGCAGGAGTTGTCTCTGTCTTTTTATTCCAGTTCGCGTGCTGGAGACATGATTTCGAGGACTGTTGCGGATACACAGCTTTTGCAGCAGACTGTATCGAACCTCGTCACAGATCTTATCAGGCAGCCGGTTATGCTTGTGATGGTACTGATCTATGTGATTGTTACAGAGTGGAAGCTTGCTTTGTTTTCTCTGCTGCTTATCCCGACTTGCGTTGTTCCTATTGTTTTTATCGGCAAAAGAGTCAGAAGAATCAGCCGTGAAGGACAGAAACGGCTTGCAGATTTGACTTCTGTTATGAAGGAGACTCTTGATGGCGTTGCAGTTGTCAAATCTTACTGTCAGGAAAAGCGGGAGGAACAGAGGTTTGACAACCAGTGCAGGGAGTTTTTCAGGCGTATGGTGAGTGCCGCCAAGGCGAAAGCTTTGAACGATCCGATTGCGCATACAATTGGAGGCTTGGGCGGAATTGGAGTGATGCTTTATGCAATGATAGCGAAGATGCCGTTCGAACAGTGTGTTTTGTTTGCCGGCGCAATATGGGCATTGTATGAACCTGTGAAGAAACTCGGGCGTATCAGCATGGAGATTCAGCAAAGTTCGGCGGCGGCGGACAGGGTTTTTGAGATACTTGATACGAAGGTGTCTGTCTCGAACAAACCGGATGCTAAGGATATCGATTCCCCGCTTGATTCTCTTGCTTTTGATCATGTATCGTTCGGGTACAACGATCAGAATATGGTTTTTACAGATTTGAATTTGACAATTCCGTGCGGGCAAAGTTTGGCGGTTGTAGGACCTTCAGGGGGGGGCAAAACGACTATTGTCAGTCTGCTGATGAGATTTTTTGACCCGGTGTCGGGTGTAATCAGAAGGAACGGAGTTGACTTGAAAGACTTTACTTTGTCTTCTCTCCGTAGCCGGATTGGGCTGGTTATGCAGGACACCTTCCTTTTCAACGAGACGATAGCGTACAATATTTCGTACGGCAAACCGGATGCAACCAGAGAGGAAATAGAGGCGGCTGCGCGGTTGGCACACGCGCACGAATTTATTGTGGAAAAGGAGAATGGGTACGATACCATTGTCGGGGATCGCGGAGTTTCTCTTTCGGGCGGTCAGAAGCAGCGGCTCGCGATTGCCCGCGCGCTTATACGTCACCCCGAAGTGCTTATATTGGACGAGGCAACCAGCGCGCTTGACACGGAGTCTGAGAGGCATGTACAGAATGCAATAGATGATTTAGTGGGGAAGATGACAATAGTCATAATCGCACACAGGCTTTCAACGATCGCAAAATGCGATATGGTTGCCGTAGTAGCCAACGGCGGCATTGCCGAGTACGGCACACAGGAAGAATTACTGGCCCGCGGTGGGATATACACAAAACTGCACGCCATGCAGTTCGGTGGACGCTGCACCGTTAATTCAGAATGATTCGGGAAGAGAAATGGAACAGGAGCCGACGACCAATTATAAAGTATTGACAAAGTCTGAGCTTCCGCATAAGCCGGCAGTGAAGCGGGTGCGGCATTATATAAAGCACGCCATGGACAGAATACCAGAGGCGGTTTTATTTTTTACAGCGTCGGCGCTGATACCGAGATTATCAAGGAAGTCCGCGCTACGGTTTGGCTACGGTTTGGGATCTGTTTGCTACCGTACGCTGCATTCGTACAGAAAAATTGCTTTTGCAAATCTTGACATTGTTTACGGAGACGCCAAGACTGCGGAAGAAAAGAAGGCCATAGTAAAGGCGTCAATGCGCAATTTCGGACAGTTGATAACAGATTACTTCTGGTTCGGCAGAAATACAGATTCCAGACTTGGGAAGCACAATTTCAGGTGCGATGAAAATATTGAGGAATGGCTGTCAGGCGACAAACCGGGGATATTTGTCACAATGCATCTCGGGAACTGGGAGCTGGCGGGGCAGTACATAGCGTCCCGGAACCGTGAAATATGCAGTGTCTATCGTCCTATCGGCAGTTCTTTCGTTTCCAGCAGGCTGTTCCGGTTCCGAAGCGCCACCGGGCAGCGTGTGATTCCGAGGGAAGGTGCGATACCCGGGATAATACGTGCGCTGAAACATGGAGACCTTGTAGCATTCCTTCTGGATCAGCATACGGACGTCACCGACGGGGGCGTTTACCGGGACTTTTTTGGATTGCCGGCGACGTTCTCCAGCGCTCCGGGAATTCTGGCCCACAGAATGGGTGTGCCGGTTTGCGTGGCGGCCGTACTTTGCGACATGGAGACAGATTCTTCCATTTTGACCGGCGGAAAGGTGTTTTCCGCGGAGGATTGCTCCCGCATGTCCGCAGAGGAAATAAATCAGGAAATCGTCAAGGCAATGGAAAAGATTATTTTGACGTATCCGGAGCAATGGCTGTGGATGTACAGGCGCTGGAAAAGATACACACGCTATCACGACGCGTCGAAATTCCCGTATTACGCCAAACTTGACGAGTACGTCGTCTAATAAGGCGTCGTCCGCTTTGCGTCCGTGATATGCGTCTGTATGTTCATGTTCCGTATTGCGTCTCCAAGTGCGCATATTGCGGGTTTTATTCCGAGGCCGCCGTTCCGTCCCCGGATTTTGCCGGAAATCTGCTTTCTGAGCTTTCTTTGCGGATAGGCGTTCCGGAGTCGGGGATCGAGTCTGTATATATCGGCGGCGGAACGCCATCAGTTTTGGGGCCTGATGCCTTTCTGCGGGCGGCTCGCGGCATTTGTGATTTTTTCGGGGCCGCGCCGCCGGAATTTTCCGTGGAGGTGAATCCTGCGGACGTTACAGAACGTCTGGCTGCCGCATTTGCGGAGGCGGGCGTCACGCGAGTTAGTCTGGGTGCGCAGTCTTTTCTGAGCAGCGAACTCTCGTTCCTCGGGCGCAGGCACTCTCCGGATGAAACGGTGTCCGCAGTGGAAAAGTTCAGGAGCGCGGGCATAGAAAATGTGGGGTTGGATCTCATTGCCGGGGTTCCCGGCTTCGGCGGGGAAATGTTTATGCTCAGTGTTTCCCGTGCGCTGTCATTGTCTCCGGCGCATCTTTCCGTATATGTTCTGTCGATAGAGAAGGGATCAAAGTTTGGCAGAATGGGGATAGTGCCGCCTCCGGATGATGAGGTTATGGATCAGATGATCGCAGCGTCTTCCGCGGCGGAACGTGCAGGGCTGGTTCGTTATGAGATTTCCAACTTTGCGCGTCCCGGGTGCGAGTGCAATTATAATGTCGCCGTGTGGAGGGGAGAGGACTATGCAGGTATCGGGCCGTCTGCGTTTTCCAGACTGGGCCGTCTACGCCGCCGTAATCTCCCGGATGTGAAATCCTGGAGCAGCGCGTGCAGGCGCGGGCTGCCTCCGCCATGCGAGGAGGAAATTGTTTCCTCCGTGGAAGACTGGAGAGAGCGCCGTTCGACATCGGTGCGGCTGCTGCGCGAAGGATTTGTTCCGCCCGAAAATGCATCTCCGGCGGTTTTGCGGAATTTGGAGCGCAGCGGCCTGATCCGGAGTCGCGCGGACGCGCAGGACAGCGCGAGCCGCGCATACGTTCTCACGATGCGCGGCGCGGAGGTTGCAGACGCCGTGGCGGAGGAGCTTTTCTTCTGACTTCCTGTTTCCGCTGCGGCGGAGGATGGAGGCTCTTATATCATATCAAGCGCCCACAGCAGTCCGCGTACGGTTATTTCCGTTACTTCCGGGACGTTTATGAAGTCGCTTGAATTATGCCCGAGGGAGCTGTAGAACACCTTGCCGTTGCCGTATTTGCGAGTCCATACGCATGGCATTACCGTGCCGTTTATCCACTGTGCGTGATCTCCGTTGAACACGGTTTTAGCCAGCACGTTGTTCGAAGGGTCGGTATGCATGTAATATTGCTCGCTGTGCATGGCAAATTCCTGCTTTATGCCCTTCATGATAGGATGGAGAGTATCGGTGATGAGAACCGTGTAGTCGACAGGCCCGCCGGGGTGTGCGACCCATTGTCCGCCGCACATGAACTGGTACTCGGTATTGTTCCTGAAAGCGTCGCACATTCCTCCGTGCCATCCGCCGCATGATACTCCAGATCTGATTGCATCGAGCAGCGCTTTTTCTTCTTCGTTTCCGATTGAACTCATTGTGCACACGGGGACAACGAGGTCATACTGCTTGACCCGGTTCGGCTCGGCAAGGCATGATGTCCCGCTCTCAATGTCCACCGATACGCCGGCGTCACGAAGTCTGGCGGCTATTATATCGGACGTCTGAACTGGTTCGTGTCCGTCCCATCCGCCCCTGAAAATCAATGTTTTTTTCATTTGTCCACCGTAGTCTCTTTTCACGTTTGATGTGTTTGTATCTTTCTGATTGAATATTATTCCAGATC
This sequence comes from uncultured Verrucomicrobiota bacterium, assembly GCA_949285835.1. GTDB lineage: Bacteria > Verrucomicrobiota > Kiritimatiellia > RFP12 > UBA3636 > CASEAR01. The sequence goes on from CASEAR010000002.1 coordinate 8,107, forward strand.
CAGCTTGCCTTCGGTCAGGCGTTCGTCAAGGGGGGCAGGCTGTTCGCATGCAGACGCGACATCCGTGAAACAGCCGGTTTCTGCGGAATCGCATATGGAACACATGACGTCAAGGACGTGGAATGCGAGTTCCCCGCAGCATCTGTGCCTGCGCCCGAGCCTGATTGCATCGCACATGTCCGCCAGGCCTATTCCACGCATGTTGTCGTTGTATCGGAATACGTTGTCGATCGGGGCCCAGTCTGAGGACAGCCCGCCTTTGAACAGGCTTATCTGTCCGTTGAAGCAATTCGGGTCCGGCACATGGAGGCTGCCGTCTGTGCCGTAAAGCTCAATATTGGGCAGGTTGGAATGTTTCCACACGTCAAAACTCGTGATGAGCGTTATAAACGCGCCGGATGAGAATTCCAGAAGAGCGGTGACGTGCGTATCTATTTCCACTGGGAAAGTTTTGCCGGCATTGACCTTGAGTCCCGCGCGCAAATCCGTGGACCTTGTGCTCATAGCGCATACTCGTTTTACCGGTCCGAGAATATTGACGAGCGCGGTTATGTAGTACGGCCCCATGTCAAAGAGAGGGCCGCCGCCATTGCGGTAGTAAAATCCGGGCGCAGGGTGCCAGGATTCGTGCCCGTGACACATCATGAATGCGACTCCGGAGACCACTTTCCCTATTAGGCCTCCGGACACAAGTTTCCTGCACATCTGGTGGCCTCCTCCCAGAAAGGTGTCTGGGGCGCATCCGACACGAAGTCCTTTGGATTCAGCCAATTGCATCACTTTGCGTCCGTCTTCGCGATTCAGTGCAAACGGCTTTTCGCAATACACGTGCTTGCCGGCTTCAAGCGCCGCCATATTTACGGAAACATGCGATTCCGGAGTCGTCAGATTGAGAACCGCCTCGATCTCGTCATCTGCCAGAAGCTGATCGACGCTCATTGCCTCCATTCCGAACTCCGAGGCTCTGGCTTGAGCGGCTTCCATCTTTAAATCAGCGCATTTGCAGATGGAGGATTGTTTGAACACTTTACCGTTGAGCAAGTATGCACGGCTGATATTGCCGCATCCGATCAGTCCGACTTTCATTCCGACAGCCTTTTTTTGTTTGTTTCCGCATATGTCCGCAAGCCTGCCGCACCAGCGCGCGCCGCCCGATGCAGCGCACATTCCGTGCCGCAAACCTATTCTGCCCGGAATACTACACCACACGTGCAGTCGTGTAAAGGATATTGCTAGCCGGACACGCGTCCGGAAAAGCCTAGTATGCAGAGGAACATCAGGTGTGTGGGTAAAAAAGAAGCGCGGGGACATCCCGTACATCACGTCCCACATGGCGGCGTTTTTCCGGGAAAAAAATAAAAGCTTCTGCTATGACTACCCGGAAACCGGCTGACAGCGAAGACGGAGGTGCTCTTTGAGCAGGTTCTCCGGTATGCGCCGTGCCGCGTTATAAAACAGTTTCACTAAGCTTGCGGTTCGCTGTCCATACATGCATGCGCGCCATGCGCCGCGCCGGGCGGCTTGGAGTAATTCCGCCGTCCGGCCGTCCTATGCATACTGCCGTCTTTAAGTTGTGTCAGAAGTACAGGTCGCGTTCCCCGGAGCATATGCGGTTATAGCGGTCTAGCACGTTGGGGTAGAACTTGGGATACGTCTCTTGTATGGCCTTGAGTTCCGAGTTGATTACCGGTTCGCAAAGCTTGAGTGTCTCGGGGGACGCGAAATCATCCAGCCATTCACGGAAGGTGAGCACGGCGTTGATTTTGCAGAATGTTCCCTCTCGCCCTGTTTTCAATGCGTCCATGATGCATCCGCCCGTGCGTCCGCATCTGTATCCGGCGGTGCAGAAGGATGTGATTATTCCGCGTCTGGCTAGGTCTCCGATCATTTGTTCGAGAGATCTTGGATCGCCGAGCATGAATTGCTGCTCATCGATTTTTTGAACCGTGTTGCGCTGGGAATATCCGCCGATGTCGATGCGGGTAGATGCGTCCATCTGCGTTATCCCGAGGTCAATGCACTTGTCGCGCAGCTCGGCTGTTTCCCGGGCGGTGACTATCAGTCCGGTGTATGGGACGGAGAGCCTGAGTACCGTTACGGCGTGGAGAAAATCGTCGTCAGAGAAAGAATTTTTCTCCTGCGAGACTGCGGAACCGCTTGCGGCGTGCATTCGCGGAACAGAGAATGTGTGCGGACCTATTCCGGAATACCGTTCGAGTTCTCTTGCGTGGACAAGCATGCCCATCACTTCGAAGCGCCAATCCGGCTGCAGTCCGAAAAGGACGCCGAGCCCGACGTCGTCGATGCCGGCGTCGAAGGCTCTGTGCATACATGTGATGCGCCAGCCATAGTCGCCTTTGACTGTGTTTGCCGGATGCATTTGAGCATATGTCTTGTGGTTGTATGTCTCCTGAAACACCTGAAATGTACCGATTCCAGCTTCGTGTACAATTTTTAGATCGTCTATGCTCAGAGGCGCTGCGTTCACGTTTATTCGCCTGACATTGCTCGTGCCGTGACGGGTTTTCACGCTTACGGAGTAGATGGCCGCGAGGGAATCCGCTATAAACTTGGCTCCTGTCATCGGATGCTCTCCATACACAGCCATCACGCGTTTGTGCCCGTGAACGCCGGTCATGGCTTCCGCTTCCGCCTTTATTTCGTCCATGGAAAGGCAGCGTCTGCGCTGGTGCGGGTTATCCGCGCTGAATCCGCAGTACCGGCATCTGTTCACACAGTAGCTGGATATGTACATAGGCGCGAACGTAACGATTCTGTTATCGTACACTTTGTGCTTTATCCGTCCGGCGGTCTCCGTCATTTCCGCTTTGAGTGCCGGATCCGTTACCTGCAGCAGAGCGGCAGTTTCCTCCGGCAAAAGCGTTTCAATAGCCAGAGATTTTGCGAGGATGTCTCGTATTTTTGTGGGATCGGGCTCTTTTGCTTCTTCGAGCGTGCGCGAAATGAACGCGTCGTCGATAAAATCATGTCCGTCGCGGTAATACCTGTTTATTTCATCTCTTTTGATGATCTTTTCAGGGTTGAAATCAGTAATTTCGTTTATGTTCATATTGGTTCCTCGGGTTCAGAATTTCCTTGCCTCAGATTTGGCCGACTATATCACGGTGCCTCCGTATTTGCAAACGAATGTTTCAGAGTGACACGGCTCCAGAGTGCAAAACCTCAGAAGGCTGTGAAGGGCGCCGTTTTTTGGAAACGGATGGGGTTTGACGCGCGTTGGCGGCGTGGGATTGAGGAATTCTGGACCGTTATTTGCGGCATGCCGTGAAGGGTTTAGGGCGGAAAGAGGATATTCGTCTGCCGGACGGACGGTGGAATCGACGCGCCAGCGGTTTCTCGTGAGTGCCTTACGCATGAACTGCCGGAGACAGCCGCAGTATCCGCTGGCTAAATGCAGTGCGGCGATATGCTCCCGCATGTTTGTCCCGCGAGGGATGGCGGCGTGCCCGCTGAATGGATGCAGTGCGGCGACATGATCCCGCATCCGTGAAATGGCTGATGATCGCGTGAGTGTCTGGAAGCGCGCCTTAC
>CASEAR010000003.1 GCA_949285835.1 uncultured Verrucomicrobiota bacterium
GATACCAAAAGTCTGTCCCTAAAAAAATGTTGGACGCCTATCCTGCAATTTACATGCAAAAGATTAGCAGACGCCACACTTGCAATTCACCGGAACGGCGCGGCTGCGCGAAACTTCGTTCGTGTGTAAGCACTAATACGCATTAATGTGTGTAAGCACTAATACGCTGCAAATGCAGTCCGCGGGAGCCCCGCGGGATTCCGCGGACTGTGAATGGCAGATGTCTTCTCATGGATTAGCATGCAGCAGGACGGCCGGACTCCAGAATCTTTTTGTTCGACACATAATCTTGACTTCTTGCGATTACATGTCCTAGCATACGCGTACAGTGGAGGCGGCCGCGCGGCGGGCAGGCGAGATTTCGCTGCAGGCGGCGCGCATTTGGTGTGGTGCGGAAAGGTGATGGATGCGGATGATGCCGGTTGAATCCGGCAGGAAAGGATTCCAATATGGGAAATTTGGGTACGTTTGACTGGAACGGGCTCAGCGCGCGCTGGGAGGCATGGCACAACGGCAAGCTGGGGAGCCCGGCGTTCATGATAGATGTAGCACCGCCGCCGGGATCGGTGAAAGTTCCAAGGCACTTCCTTTCTGCATACGATTTTTCCGTTCCGGCGGGACAAATTCTTGATGAGGTGGAAGCCTATCTCGACGAATGTGTCTATATCGGGGACTCGTATCCGTCACGTTGGCTGAATTTCGGCCCGGGTGTTCTTGCGGCGATGGTCGGAGGAGAAGGCCACAGCTGCGGTGAAAGAACGGTGTGGTTTTCACCGGGAAAATGGGAGGGGTGCGAGGCATCTGAGATATCCGTGAAGCTGGATCGTGATTCGGTGTGGTTCAGGCGGATAGACGAATTCCTCCACGCGGCCGACAAGCGCGGAGGGCGCATTCACATAGGGTGCACAGACATCGGCGGGACGCTGGACGTTGTAAGTTCCCTGAGGCCGGGAGAGAAGCTTCTTCTAGATTTGTACGACTGTCCGGAAGAAATAAAACGCCTTATAAGAGAGGTTCATGAGACGTGGTTTGAAGCGTACGGATATTTTTGTTCCGCGATCAGCAACAATCATGGATACAGCGCGTGGGACGGGATATTCTCCCTTTCTCCGTACTATATGCTTCAGTGTGATTTCTGCTACATGATTTCGCCGGAGATGTTCGGCGAATTTGTGTTGCCGGAGCTTGCGGAATGCTGCAGGAAGCTGTCGCGGTCGTTTTACCACCTCGATGGCGCCGGCGAACTTCCGCACCTGCCTCAGATTCTATCCATAGAGGAACTGGACGGCATACAGTGGATCCCGGGCGCCGGAGCGAAACCGTTTACGGAATGGACAGACATATACCGCATGATCGCCGATGCTGGTAAGAAAATCTGGGTATCGCCGGAAGGAAATTTCGACGGGGTTTCCCGGCTTATAGATGAAATCGGAAAGCCGGAACTTTTTGTTATACGTGACGGGGTTCCCTACGAACGGGCGGACGAACTTGCCGCTTTCATATCGAGATACAGGCCGTAGACGTAAAAAGTTCCAGTGCTGAACAGAGAATCCGGCAAGGGAGACGTTTTGCTGTGGGCGCGCTGCGGAAGTCTGGCCGGATATGACGCGCCGCCGCTGTCCGCGGTACCGATTCTCTAAGACGGAGACAGCCTCAGGAGGGTGCGCACTGCCAAAGCAAAATGGAGCCGGAAGCGAGGGAGGATAACGCGGGACGCGTCTATCTGGAGAGTCTCCGCAGAAATCTCGGCCGCGTTTTCGGATTTTCCGGAACCGGCAGTTCGCTGCGCCCCCGGGTAAATGCCTTGCGGGCTGTTGTTTCGGCTCATGCCGGAGCGGAAAATCACGGGCCGGCCATCCGCGCCCCGGCTGAATAGAAGACGCAGGCGCATCCGTCATGTTTACGGCGGCGGGCGATTCACCGGCAAATTCCGTACGAAAAACGGATCGGGCTGCGCTTCCCGGCGCAAGAATCTTACTTGCGGTTGTATGATTCGGACGGCTTTCCGGGCGGCGAGCATGCTTATGCCGTCCTTTTGACTGATGCGGATACCGGGACGTTTTCCTCGATGGATTGTCCTGTACGCAGAAAGGAGACATACGGTTCCGGTGAGCTTTCCTTCTTCCAGAACCGTTTTTTGTACGACCTTACGTTTGCAGGCCTTGCGCGCCTTGCGCGTTGCGCCAAATAGAAAGATACCGAATGGTTTCGTTTTGGGATGAATCGCCAGAGTGCACGCTATGCGGATTTGATCCTTGTTGAAGCTGCGGTATTCTGGTACAATGCATCCAACGTGAATGATGGTGTTCCGCCGTCGTCGGGCGTGCTGCGCGGCGGGGCATGAAGAATCGGAGAAAGGTCATATGCAGGCATTTAACTATGTTGCCATGGACAACAGCGGCAAGGAGTACCGCGGTGTCATCAATGCGCAGAATCAAGCCGCGGCCATAGCGGAGATAAAGAAGAACAATCTCTTTCCCACCCAGGTGACGCCCGTGGGTGCCGGCCGCACAGGCGCCGCGCGCAAATCCGGGATGAACATGGAAATAAAGCTTCCGTCATTCCTGAAGCCGAGGGTGAAACCTAAAAATCTGATGGTGCTTACGCGTCAGCTGGCCACCCTGGTCGATTCCGGACTGCCGTTGCTGCGCGGGCTCAGGATACTTGCCAAGCAGGAGAAAAACGCCACGCTTAAAGACGCCCTCAACGGGATGAGCGAAGCAGTGGAAGGCGGCGCCACGTTCTCGGAATCTTTGGCGCTGTATCCGAAAATCTTCAACAACCTGTATGTGAACATGGTCAAGGCCGGAGAGGCCGGAGGCGTGCTTGAGACGGTTCTCAACAGGCTTGCGGAATTCCTCGAAAAGGCGGAGAAGATAAAGAACAAAGTAAAGAGCGCAATGACGTATCCTATAGTCGTCATGTGCGTGGCCATCGGCATAACCGGCTTCCTTATGGCCACGGTCATTCCGCAGTTTGAAAAAGTGTTTTCCGACCTGATGGAGGGCAAGAGCATGCCAGCGCTCACGCAGTTTGTCATCAACGTGAGCAAAAATTTCACCACGCAGCTTCCGGTTGTCGTCGTAGGTGTGATACTCATTGTCATAGTTATACGGCTGTGGTACCGCACGAGCACAGGGCGGTATTACATCGACATGGTAAAGTTGCGCTCGCCGATTTTCGGCGCGCTTGTGCTCAAAGGCAGCATTTCGCGTTCGACGCGTACGCTTGGTACGCTCATGAGTTCTGGCGTACCTGTGCTTCAGGCGCTCAACATCGTTCGCGACACCGCCGGCAATGCTGTGATAGCCAAGGTGTTCCAGTCCATACACGACAGCGTGAAGGAAGGCGACAACATGACGCCTTCCATGGAGAGATCGAAGATATTTCCGGCTATGGTGGTAAGCATGGTGGACGTGGGCGAAGAAACCGGCGCTCTTCCGGACATGCTTGCGCGCGTGGCCAACACGTATGACGACGAAGTCGACGCCGCGGTCGACGCCATGACCTCGATCATAGAACCGTTACTCATTGTGTTTCTCGCAGTTGTCGTGGGAACGATAGTGATAGCCATGTTCCAGCCGCTCGTAAGCATCATCGGCGGACTCAGCACGACATGATGCACACAGGCGCGGCTGATTGCGAAAGGAGCAATTATCGATGAAAACAGGCAGAAACGGTTTTACGCTCATAGAGATGCTCGTGGTTCTGGTGGTAATCGGCATTCTGGCCGGGCTCGTATTCCGGATGATGTCGCTCGCGGGCAAAAGCAACGAAGAGGCAAACACCCATGCTATCCTTGAGAAGGTTGCCAACGCCATAGAGGCATACCGCGCCGAATACGGACGGTATCCTCCTGTGGCAACGTATCCCGGAAACGAGCAGCCGATGGAGTTTGAGTACGCCGTCCGCGACGAAGGAAAGTCCGGCGCCAAGTATATGACCGATGCGATAGCTCAGCAGATAATGAACAATTCCCGGACGGAGAACATCTGGAGCACCGGACGCGCGTTCACATTCGGCCTGGCGTCGTATTTCTTCCCGAGATACTACTGCCACGGTGCGCAGAGTCCAAAAACATTCTTCAACAATGCGCAGGATGCGGAAGACGGCGCATTTTCAGACGACTCCACCAAGATGCTAAACCAGTGGTGGGAGCAGAACAAGCGCACGTCTGGAATGGCCGTCGGAGACCAGATGCGCGACATGATGGCGGCGCAGAGAATCCTGCCGCATATAGACGCCAAGCTCGACCGCATTGTCGACGATGATATGGATTCTGGCTATTCGTGGAAAGTGTCGTCCTACGGCATCGCGCACAGGGACGTGGTGCTTCGGGAGTACAACGGCATAGAGTACTACAACAGCATAATAACCTTCCGCGACGGGTGGGACCGTGCGCTGCATTATTCGAGCAAGCCACCGTACGACAAGTACGAGCTCTGGTCTTCGGGCGCGGATGGGACATCCGGCACAGAAGACGATATATACGCCGGACAGGAGTGAGCGGAAGCTGGTATTGCGAAGCGAAAGGATTTGCAGGTGAGCAGGAGAAATACAGGAAAAGCTTTGTTCAGCAGCGGCGGCTTCACGCTTATTGAGCTGCTTGTCGTCATTTGCGTTATAGGCATAATCGCCGCGCTGCTGTTTCCAGCGGTGAATGCCGCCCGGCAGCGTGCGTGGAACACGAAGGCGCGGGATCTCTGCATACAGGTGGCAAACGCATGGAGTACGCTCCAGATAAACAACCGGCGTTTCCCCAGCACGGATCTTATAAGCTCGCATGCGGGCACCACAAAGACCGTAGGCGGAGATATCTGTTTCCAGATGACGCCGGAAGCCTGCTCCCTGCTAAACTGGTGGACTCCCAAGAATCCGCTCCCGAAATTCGACAAAGACAATTACGAGAGCTACCTTAAGCGGGTGGGCGTCGATTCCAAAATGTCCTGGAAAGATATCGACGATCTTAAGTGGCCAAACGATTCGTATCTCGAGCGTGACTACGATCAGAAGAAGTGGGGCATGATCGCCCCATGGCTCCAGCGCAGAATCAATACCGCTGCGGAGCAGGGCAGTGCGTATTCGGAGGGCGGTCTTTCCAGCAAGGAACTGGAGGCCGGATGCGTGTGGGTCATCCTCGATACGAACGGCGACGGCAAAATAACGCTTTCAGACAGCCTCGGCCTTGGCACCGCGGCTTATGACGAAGACGGCAACTCGCTTGTGCTCAACAAGTCTGCCGTTGCCTGGATATTTTCGGACATAGACAAGAGCAGCGCCCTTACATCGTGGTAAGCGCCTCTCAGGGAGGGATATCTTGAAAATACATTGCAAAAACAGGGGAAAATACGGTTTCACGCTTGTGGAGCTGCTTATCGTGGTCGGCATAATCGCCGTGCTCGTGGGGCTTCTGGGTCCGGCAGTCCTGAAAACGGTCAGGACCGCGGAGCGCAAGAGAAGAGCGGTGGAAAAAGAGACGCTCGAGTCCGCGCTTATGGAGTACTGGCACGACAACAAGGGCTGGCCTGTGGCCGATCCGCCGTCCAAGGACGGCGCGGATGTGGACGACGATACCGGTGCGATATGGACGTATACAGGCGACGATACGAGCAAGGTGTGGGCGCGCCTTCTCGAGAGCGGAGCCGACAGCAATTACAATATCAGGAAACGCGATTACATAGACACGCTTTCCCACAATACCGTGAAAAGCTTCACCGACGATCCGGAACGGGATTCGGAATCGGACAATGTGGGAACGATAAGGGACATTGTGAAAAACGGCAAAATCACAAACCCGATAGTCTACTGGGCGTCTTTCATCGAATGCAAGGAATGTTCGGAATGGAACGACCAGAATTCTTCCACCTGCAAAGCGTGCGGACACAGGTTTGAAAGGGCGGAGAAGAGAAGAACGGTTCGCGGCGTGCGGCCTTACAAAATTGAGATCGACCTCATGAGCAATACGGTGAAAGTCAGCGAATGAGGCCGTTCCGGAGGGTCGTAGTATGATATCTAGAAACCGAAAAAAGCGTTCCGGCGGATTTACGCTGCTCGAGCTTATTGCCGTAATGGCCATTATTGTGACGATGGCGCTCGTGGTGGCCGGCGGCTACAACGGCATAATGCGCGCGATAAACGAGTCGTCGGCAATAAACGCCATGCGCAACACCGCCATGCTCTGCCGGCAGCACGCCGTGCTCGACAACAGGCGGACTTATTTCCTTGTAACCGGAATAAATAAATATGTCCTCTGCCGCTACGGCGGTAAGGTTTCTGATCTGTCCGGAAAATCCTCTTTCGAAGTGCCGTACCTCAGCAAATCGGAAAGCGCGTACTGGCTGTTCGACGATTATGCAGACTGGAGCGCCATGGCGGAGTCCTTTACCTCGTCGCAGATGGACGAGGACGACATCGATGACATGTTCGACAGCAATTCCGAGAGCGCGTATTCCGGCAACTATATATTCGACTTCGAGGAGTCGGAAGGATGCCGGATAAAATATCCCCCGTTCTTCCACGACGGCAACGACTGCTGGGTGCTGGGGCTGGATACAAAGGACGTGAGCGGAAGCCTGTTTGCCCCGGGCAACGAATACGGCTGGCTGCTGTACGACGAGAAGACGCTGCCCAGAGGGTACGTATTTTCGGACGATCTTTACGACATCGATTCCAGCGGCGATTTCAAGCAGGGAGCGTGCTTTTATTTCGACCCGGACGGCACCGTCAGTTTTGTGTCAAAAAGCGGAACGGAATCGGAATCCGCGGAGATCACAATAGGGGAGGTCGACCCTTCGTCGCCCGGCGGCGCAAGCCTGCGCAACGAGCAGACGCTCGAAATAAAGCACGATGGGAAAATGACGGTCAAGTAAACGGAAGAGTGGCGCGATATGTCGTTTCGAAAAGGTTTTTCTCTCATAGAAGTGAATATGGCGATATTGATCGCCGCCGGAGGAATGCTGACGCTGTTCTCTCTGTTCCCGGGAGGTTTGAGACAGAGCACGCAGGCCAGCGAGGATCTTTATCAGTCCACGTACGCCGCGTCGGCGTTTGAAGCCATAAGCGCGAACGCGAAACGTATAATGGATATCACTGTGTGGAACGGTACCAGCGACAACGATATACAAACGTTCTGGAAAGAAGTGACGCGCGGAACCGGCATCTCAAGCACCCTCGGCACAGTGACGCAGCTGAGCAAAACGTCGCAGATGTATCTTGACCTCAGAGACGGATCAAACCCTGCGAATATACGCTACGCCGGTACGGATATAGACAAGTCGTCGTCGAGCGGCGACATCCTGCTCCCGGAGCAGTATCTGTTCCGCATTTTCAAAATCCCTGCCGATACAGATAAGGGTATTCCGGCAAGGTATAAGATTTCATTCGTATGCACAGACCAGAAATCGCCGTCGCTTTTCCATGCCAATCCAATATACAGCATGGAATTCTACTTCATGGGCAAGCCGTGGATGGTCTGGTAGTGCGCGCTTTGGGAACAGGTTGACAAATGAAGCAGAACGGAAAAAACGGTTTTTCTCTCATAGAGGTTCTTGTCGCCACATCAATCCTCCTGATTATAGTGGTAATGATAGGCGACATATTCAATCGCAGTTCCTCCGCGTGGGATTCCGGCTACGCAAGGGCGGAAGGCGGCATGATTGTGCGCGGCGTGCTCGGCACGATCCAGAGGGAGCTTTCTTCCGCGGTGGATGGCAGGCTTTTCGGAATGTCGGATCCGATACAGGTGTCGGGTTCCAGCGTGTCGTTTTTCTGTTTCAAAACATCGGAAAAAAACGAACGGGAACTTCATAAAGTGGAGTTTCGCTGGACGGGTTCCGAAATGAAACGTTCGGACACCCGCTACAAAAACAGCGGCGGATCATGGACACCTGACGGAGGTGCGACCGATTCCGTGCTCTACTCCGAGGAGTCCGACACCGCCAACAAAACGTATTATTCCGCCGTTTTCAAGTTCGAAAAGGCTTCAATGAACGACAGGGAGAGCGACTATGACCTCAACGACAACGGGGATCAGATAGTCTGGAACATCCCGTATTTAACTGTCACGGTAGAACTTACGAGAACGGGACACTTTACAGGCGTGGAAGCGATATCCCTCGGTCCAAACGGCAAATGGGACGGTGAAGGCGGAGAAGGGGACGACATAATTTCGAGGTAACAGGCATGAAGGATTCCGGGGAAAAGGCTTTTACGGTCATAGAATTACTGACCGTGACCGCGATAATTTCGATAATCGCGGGAATGATTGTTTCGTCCACATCCATTGCAAGATCCAGAGCATACAAGGCGGCGGCGGCCACGGAAGTCCAGCAGATAGCCATGGCTGTCAAGTCGCTGTGGCTTTCTTCGACGGAGTCGAACGACCCGCGCCTAAGCCCGTTTACCGGAGCCAGCTCATCCGGAGTGGAGCTTACCGAGTCCGTTCTGACAAGTTCAGGACTTATCAGCACAGGAAAAGATCCCTCCTTCCTTGAAATACCGCCGGACAGGATCGAGGATGGCGCGTATCGCGACCCCTGGGGCAACCCTTACCGGGTGCGGATGGACAAACCGGAGGATTTTGAAGAGGTCGAAGTATTTCAGGTCGCCGTTTCGTTCCCGAACGAACAGCGGTACTACCTGCAGGAGGAGGGAACCGAGCAGTAAGTTGCCGGCGAAAAGACGGGGATTTAAAGTATGACAGAACAAAACAGGAATGGATCCGCGCTTGTAGTGGTGCTGGGAATGCTCGCTGTCCTGATGCTGCTCGCAGTGTCGTTCAGTGTGGTGATGCGTATAGAACGCGCAGGAACCACAAACCTGCGCAATGCGCTTACCTCAAGGCAGGCGCTGATGACAGCGCTCACATACGCCGCACAGGCCATAGACGAAAGTGTGGGGGAAAAGGTTGTTGCCGATTGGGAAAACGGTTTGATCGCATCGTCCGGTACCGGTTCTTATACGGAGGAACTGATTGGAAGCGGCAGTCGTCCGGATAATTCAGCCATGCTTGTGACCGCCGAATCGGCCAAGTTCCTCACGCCTTCGCAAGAGGCGCTGGCACGCAATGCCAATGCGCGCTGGGGCCTGATAACGTCCGGCATGGCGGCAAGCAAGCCGTCCGGCAGCAGCCTTTCTCAGGATACGACGGTGGGCCGGTATGCGTTTGTCGTGCTGGATGCCACGGGGTATCTCGACATGAATATCGCCGGCGGCTTAACCGGCAAGCGCAACGATCCCACGGACGGTACAAACAGCATGTCGCTCGTACTGACTTCAGACGCCAGCATTGTAAAATCCGACACCGGCTTTTTCTCCAAACGCGATTCTCTGGGCGGGTTCACATCGTTCAACGATCTGCGCAACAACTGCACCAATGAAATATATTTTACGAAGCCATCGAAAGGCGGAATGTTCCTGCCGGAGCTGTTCTCCCCGTCATCGACTATTTCTCTGGAGTCCCTAACGCCCGACGACCATAAGAAAAAGGTGGTTCTCAGCCCGGACATGGCGACAACATATGCCAATTTCAACAAAACAGTCGAGGATATATGCGACGCTTTCAAGGAAAGTTTCGAGTACAAAGGAGATGGCTGGAGTTCGGAACCTGTCGGAAACAGAAAGCTTAAATTTTATTCAGGAAACGCAAGGTCGGATCATACGATTACCAGAGCGCGCCTTGCGACGGTGGGTCTGCTCGACTACATAGACAGCGATAAAAACCCCGGCAAAGGAGGTTCCGGCAAGCAGTACTGGAGCATTTCCATTCCCGGTGACGATAGTGGAATGGCGTCCACAGATCCTCTCGATTTCCCGTGCACGGAACAGGTGCCTCTCATAAATCAGGCGGTGGTTTACATAGATGGTTCTTCCACAAAGGCCGTGTCTTCCGTCAATTCCGGAAGGACATATTTCAAACACAACGGGAACGGCGTTTTCACCTCGGTTTCCGGAGATACCGCTCTGACTTCCGACGACGACCCTTCCGTGTACTATATCGCATGGGATATGAACCTGTATGCTGGCTGTCAGGCGGTGGATACGTCTTCGGACGGCACATCTACAGCCACGCTCACCGGAAAGTTTGAGTTTGAATCACTTGGCGGACGCGGAGGAAGCGATGAACTGGCACAAAAACTGAATGGCTCCGATTCCGCCAATCCGGAATGGTACTGGAACGAGGCCATAGACAAAATTGTGGCCGCCCAGCCGAGCGTCAGCGGATCTGGAAGCGGGAAAATAGTGGCTGATGATTCTGAAGCCGTGACGTTCAGAGTTTACGGGCGCACGAAAACCACGGCAATCCCGGAGGAAACAACGGTTCTCGTCAAAGATTTGAACTGGCCAAGTGACAAGGAGAGGTCTGCACTTGAAAAAGACGGAGGGCCTGTCTCCGCAGACGAATATGAGTCGATTTCTCTGGGCGTCACATTTACCGGAGAGGTTAAAGTGGACGGGGCCGTTGTGCAGCAGGTGCCCGGGCCGGAATGTGAAGCCAGGCTCTATATGCTCCTGCCGTTCCATCATCATACAGCGCGCGGCGCAAATGGAAGCAGCGGAGACGAACCCTACGAGTTCGGATGGGCGATGTGTCTGGATCCGCATTTCGCGTTCGACCCGTCTTTTACAGAGGGAAACGGCGGTTTCCCATATTGGATGAGCAACTACAATCTCGTAACTGAAACAGGCGGACACAGCGGCGGAAGCGGAAGTTCGGCAATTCTTGACGATATATTCGAAAAGGAGGCGAACGACTCCAACGAGGTTGAGCTGAACATGTCCAGCAGGAGCAAGAGCCGCTACACGTACTATGCGAAAATAATGATGACCGACTTTTCCGACAAATGGGATTCTCTGAATTACGGCAGCAACGACAACAAGTCGGTGCCGGACGCGCTACATAAATATGTGGAGCCTTCCGGACGGGGCGGAGGGCATGAAGAGCAGATTTTCAGCGATGAGACGTACATAAACGAGTACATGGATAAGCATCTGGAGCCGGAAAGCGGCGGACTGAAATCGGTCGGTGAACTTGGAAACATAATGATCGGCCCATGGGAAACAGTCTCGCTTTTCTATACAAAGTCGCTTGGGGACAAATACGATTTTCATCCGGTCCTGGACTACTTTACGCTCCATGACTCAGTCTATCCCAAAATATCCGATTCCGACAGCAGTGCGGAGCATAAACCGGCGAGGTTCACCGGCAGGGTCAACCTGAACGCGCCCAAGCTGGTGAAATACATCAAAAACAATACCCGCCGCGGCGAGGTTGCATGGGATACGCGTGATCTCGGGTCCGGGCCTTCTTCCGGGTACGCGTGCGGTTGGTCAGCGTCCGACTATATAGACTATACGGGAGGATTCAATCCTGAGCCCATAGCGACCGTGTTCAACGGTATGAGCATCACAGGCAGCGACGGATCCGGAGACATCCTGAAGTGGGACGAAGCCATGGAGTTCGCTTCGGCGTTTGTATGTTCTACGCCGGAGGAGGGCTGGAAGATACTGTCAGGCCTCGGATGCGGAGAGAGCGGCCCCGGCGAAGTTCTCAGCGTGTTGATGAGCACATACGGCGACAAACTTCAGAGCGACTACAGCAGGGAGTCGTTCATCCGCAATTCCGTGGAGCATTTCACTACACGCGGGCAGACCTACATCGTGCTGCTCAGGGCGGATGCTTATTCTCCGAAGTTCGGTTCCTCTGTGGATGGAACCACCCTCGCCAGCTCCTATGCCATCGCCGAGCTGTGGCGCGACCCTGAGCCGGTGAGAACAGCCGGCGGCGAAGAGATCGAACCCAAGTACCATAACTGGGTGATACGCTCTTTCAGGATACTGGAGTGATATTCAAAGTATGGACGGAAAAATCGTAAGCAGGCTGATACTTGAAGCACGTATGGCGGCCGCCAATGCGTACTGTCCCTATTCCGAATACGCCGTGGGCGCGGCGCTTCTCGCCTCAGACGGCACCATATGGCGAGGATGCAATGTGGAAAATGCGTCGTACGGCGTAACATGCTGCGCTGAGCGCACGGCGCTGTTCGCCGCCGTGGCTGCGGGGCACAGGGCGTTCGACGCCCTTGCCGTGGTGGCGGGGCCGGACGGCGGCCCGCCCGCATCGCCGTGCGGCGTGTGCCGCCAGGCTCTTGCAGAATTCTGCAGCAGCGATATGCCGGTGTACTGTGCGTCGCTTTCCGGAGAGAACCTGAAGGAGACTACCATCGGCGCTATGCTTCCGGATTCGTTCTCGCGCAGCACGATGTCACGGTCATGACAGGCGGCGGCGCGGCTCCAAATGACGAATCCGTCCGGGCAGAACCGGACGTGGCGGCGGGCGGCTTCGTGTTCAGGGGACTGAGAACTGAGCTTGCAATGGCGGCCGAAAAACTCGGATTTTCCGAGCCGACCCCGGTGCAGGCGGCAGTGATTCCGGCGCTTCTTGGAAGCAGGCGCGATTGTCTCGTAAGGGCGGATACGGGATCCGGCAAGACGGCGGCGTATGGTATGCCGCTGCTTAATGCGGTGTCCAACACGGGCGTAAAAACGCCGCAGGCGCTGGTGCTGTGCCCCACCCGGGAGCTTTGCATACAGGTGGCGGAATCTCTGAGGGAGTTTGCGGCGTATATGACGAACGTGCGCATATTTGCCGTCTACGGGGGAGCTGATCAGCAGTACCAGGCGGTGGAGCTGAGGCGCGGGGTGACTGTGATTGCCGCCACGCCCGGCAGGCTTTGCGACATGCTGGACCGCGAGGCCGCCGATTTGTCGTCGGTGCGCTGCGTTGTGCTCGACGAAGCCGATGAAATGCTCAGGCGCGGGTTTGCGGATCAGCTCTCGGAGATAATGAAAGAGACGCCTCAGAAGGCGGCAACGTGGATGTTTTCAGCCACGTTTCCTCGGGCGGTCTCCGCTGCCGCGGACAGGTGGCTTGAGAATCCAATGCGGTTTGATATCCCGGGTGAACACGCCATACAGCGCGAAGTCAGCCATATTTGTTTCGTCGTGCCGTCGGATTTCGCCAGAATGCGTGTGCTTCGCAGGATATTATTGGATACGCCGGACTGCTACGGCATAGTCTTTGCAAGAACGCGCGAACGGGCTCATAAAATCGCGTTGGCGCTCGGCGTAAACGCCGCCGCACTCAGCGGCGATATGGAGCAGACGGAGAGGAACCGCGTGATGCGGAAGTTCCGCCGCCGCGAGATACGCGTGGTGGCGGCTACGGATGTAGCCGCCCGCGGGCTGGATCTTGACAGGCTGACTCATATAATTCATTACGACATGCCGGACAGAGCCGATGTGTATACGCACCGCACCGGCAGAACGGGACGGCGCGGACATGCCGGGATGTCGGTTATACTCGCCGGGGTGGAAGAAATCGGGCGGGTGAAGGCTCTTGCAAAGCGTCTCGGCATCCGCATCCGCATCAAGCCGTTCCGTCCTTCGAAAAAACAGGATTGATTCCCGTACCGCAAAACGCCATGCGCGCCGGTAAGCGTAGACGGGAAAAGGAGACCGCCCACCGAAGCGGTTTTTGTCCCGGCGTTCTCCCCATTTCGGAAAATTCCCCCGGGGTTAAACCGGGCCCGCATGGATTCAGCCGGCAGCAGATATCCCTAGTTTGTTCATGCGGTAGTTCATCATCCGCGGAGATACGCCCAGCTCGCGTCCGGCGGCTGAAATGTTGCCGTTGTGCCGTTCGAGGGCTTCCTTTATGATGTCGCGCTCGTATTCCGCCAGCATGATGTCGATGGCCGGATGGCCCTCATTAAGAACGGAACTGCGAGCCGTATCGGGAGAATGGAATTGCAGGGTCGGGGGTAGGTTGTGGCTGTGTATGCAGTTGTCCGAAGCGGTTATTACGGCTCTTTCCATGCAGTTTTCGAGTTCACGAACATTGCCGGGCCAGTGGTACGCCATGAGCATGTTGACGGCCGGCGGAGAAATGCGCGACACGTTTTTATTGTATTTTACGTTCATCTTCTCGATAAAGTGTTCAGCGAGAAGTATTATGTCGCTGCGGCGTCTGGCGAGGGCCGGCATTACAATCTGGAAAATGTTGAGCCTGTAGTAAAGGTCTTCGCGGAAGAGTTTCTTTTCCATAAGCTCTTCCAGATTGCGGCTCGTGGCGGCAAGGAATCGGACGTTTGATCGGAGTTCGTCGTTGCTCCCGACACGCGAGAAAGTGCGTTCCTGAAGGAAGCGGAGCAGTTTAACCTGAGTGGGCAGGGACAAATCGCCGATTTCATCGAGGAACAGAGTCCCGCCGTCGGCCGCCTCTGCGCGTCCGATACGCCGGTTTATGGCGCCGGTGAAAGCGCCTTTTTCGTGTCCGAAAAGCTCGCTTTCCACAAGATTTTCAGGCATTGCGGCGCAGTTCAGCGTAACGAATGGCTTGTCTCTGCGCGGAGACAGATCGACAATGGCCCTGGCGAGGAGTTCCTTCCCGGTGCCGCTTTCTCCTCTGATTAAAACTGTTGCGTCAGACGGAGCTACCTGCCTGATCTGTTCGTATACCTGCTGCATTTCCCTGCAGTTGCCCACCATATTTCCGGGGTTCCCGGCAAGCATGCCCCTGAGCCTCCGGTTTTCCTCCAGCAGCGATTCGCGTTCCTTGTGGAGTTCGATGCATGCGGCGGCGGCTTCAGCTGTGAGATTCGCCACGATGACGAGCAGGGCGACGTCGCTGTCGAGGTCGGAACCTTCGTCCACCGGTCTGTCTATGGACAGCGTGCCTATGACGTCGTCGCGGAAGACCAGCGGGACGCATATAAAGGCTACCTGCCTGTCGTAATGCCTGGATCCGGTGCGATTCAGGAAACGCTTGTCTTTTCTCAGGTCGGGAACCACGCAGGGCCGCCCCGATTCAGCGACGATGCCTGTGATGCCTTCTCCCAAACGGTAATGGCCGAGTTTCTTTTCTTCGCTGCTGAGACCGCATGAGGCTTCTATAGTCAGCTCGCTGCCGTGCAGGAGCGAAAACGTGCCTCTCAGCATTCCCATTTTTCGTTCGAGCACCGAAAGAATTTTCTCAAGCAGAGTCTCCACGTTCCGCTCGTGTATGACGGCGGAACTGATTTCCTGAATTACCGATATTTCTGTCTCTGTTTTCGCGTTCATTGATGACGGTGTCCGAGGATATCATTTTTCAGGCAGAATTTTCAATGTCCGGTATCCGCGGCGGGACAAATAACGGCTCATGCCGGGGCGAACATATCCGCGATGCATGCGCATTTGACTTTGGCGTCCGCCATGGCCCTGACAGCGAGGCTCGGACCGCTGGTGCAGTCTCCGACGGCGAAAATGCGTTTTGACGGAGCCTGCACGACGGTATTGCGCGGCGACAGTTCGAGTCCGAGCTGTTCCACGATGCCCTCCCTCCGGATACCCGTGAATCCCATGGCCAGAAGGACGGCGTCGGCTTTCAGGATTTGTTCCGTTCCGGGAACTTCCCTGAAATTCACGGGTTTGCCGAATTCGTCGAAGGACCATTCGGTGCGTACGGTTTCCACGCCGCACACGCGCCCGTTTTCGCCTATGAACCTTTTGCTGGAGAGGTTCCACATTCTGTTGCAGCCTTCCATATGGCTGGAGCTGGTGCGCAGCATATACGGCCACATCGGCCATGGTGTGGACTCTGATCGCGATTCCGGAGGCCGGGGCATTATTTCTATTTGCGTTACGGAGGCGGCGCCTTGTCTCACGGAGGTACCGGCGCAGTCGCTTCCCGTGTCTCCACCTCCGATGACAAGAACGTTTTTTCCTTTGACGGATATCGGTGCGGATCCGATTTCTCCGGAATTGAACATGTTCTGTCCGCGCAGGAAATCGAGCGCGAAGTATATGCCGTCCAGACTGCGTCCCGGTATGGGGAGGTCTCTGGCCGACGGCGTGCCGGCGGCCAGCACGGTGCAGTCGAATTTTCGCGCGATGTATTCGCCCGAAATATCGCGGCCTGCGCAGGTTTCAGTCACAAATCTTATGCCTTCCGCCTCCATGAGGGCGATGCGCCTGTCGATGATGCGCTTGTCGAGTTTAAAGTCTGGTATCCCGTAGCGGAGGAGTCCGCCCGGGCGTTTGCGCGCCTCGTACACGGTCACGGAGAAACCCATCCGGTTCAGAAGTTCCGCGGAGTAAAGGCCTGCGGGGCCGGAGCCTATCACCGCGGCCGACAGGCCGTTTCTGCGCTGAGGGATGAATGGCTTTACCCAGCCGTTTTCGAAGGCCGTTTCGATGATGAGTTTTTCACACTGCCTTATCATTACGGACTCGTCATTAAGGTTCCTTGTGCAGGAGCCTTCGCAGAGGGCGGGGCATATCCGGCTGGTGAATTCCGGGAAAAGGCTTGTGGAGGACAATCTTTCGAACGCGCGCCGCAGGCGTCCCTCCGCCACGGACGCGTTTATTTCCGGGATTATGTTTCCGAGGGGGCATCCGCTGCCGTGGCAGAACGGGATGCCGCAATCGAGGCATCTTGACGCCTGCGCCGCCGCCTCGGTTTCGCTCAGACGGCGTTCAACTTCGCGGAAATCTCCGATTCTTTCCCCGCGCGGCCTGTATATATCGTGTATTCTGTCCGTCATTGTCAGACTCCGTGTTTATTTTGTTCTTCCAGCGCGCGGCGGTATTCTACCGGGAACACCCTTACAAACTTCGGCCGGAATCCCTCCCAGTCTTCGAGCATCTGCCGGGCCTTTGCGCTGCCTGTGGCCGCGAGGTGCATGGATATGAGGTTTTTGAGTTCGGTTTCGGCGGCGCTTCTCGGTTCGATGCTTTCGAGATCCACGCCGTCCATGTTGCAGCTGAGGTCAAACTGTCCGTCGTCGTCGAGTACGTAAGCCAGGCCGCCGGTCATTCCGGCCGCGAAGTTTACGCCTGCATGGCCGAGAACGACGACCCTGCCGCCCGTCATGTATTCGCAGCCATGATCCCCCACGCCCTCGGCAACCATAATCATGCCGCTGTTGCGTATGCCGAACCTTTCGCCTGCAAGACCGTTGATGAAAATGCTGCCTGACGTGCCTCCGTAGCCTATTACGTTGCCTGCGATGACGTTGCGGGAGCACTTGAACGATTCGGTTTCTTTGCCCCTTACTATGATTTTTCCGCCGGACAGGCCTTTGCCTGCGAAATCGTTTGCCTCTCCCAGCAGATTGAGCGTGACGCCGGAGGCGAGAAACGCCCCGAAGCTCTGCCCGGCGACGCCCGTGAGGTTCACGGTGACCGTATCGTCCGGCAGCCCGGCTGCTCCGAATTTACGGGCTATTTCACCGGAGATTCCGGTTCCGGCCGCTCTGTCCGCATTTGTAATGCGCAGTGATACGGTCTCTGGACAGCCGTCCAGTTTGAGGCGCGGGAGCAGTTCGCGAGTGTCGTAGCACGGTTCGGGAGCCGGGCGGTCCTGGGGGTTGAAACGAACCTGAGCGCCTTTTTCGGTTCCGGCAAAGACGGAGCTGAAGTCGAGGTTGCGCACTTTGAAGAAGTCGATAGCGCCGTTTACTTGCAGCAGGTCTGTTCTTCCGCATGCCTCGTCGATGGATTTCAGGCCGAGTTCCGCCAGGTGTTCGCGCACTTCCATGGCAATGAAGCGCAGGAAGTTGACAATGTACTCCGCTTTGCCGGAGAAGCGTTTGCGCAGTTCAGGATCCTGCGTTGCCACGCCCATAGGGCATGTGTTGCTGTGGCACTGGCGCATCATCACGCATCCAAGGCACACGAGGATGGTGGTGGCGAAGCCGAACTCTTCGGCTCCGAGAAGAGCGCCTATGACGACGTCGCGACCGGTTTTGAGCTGTCCGTCGAGCTGGATTTTCACGCGTGAGCGCAGGCCGTTCATGGAGAGCGTCTGCTGGGTTTCCGCCAGACCCAGCTCCCAGGGCAGGCCCGCGTGTTTTATGCTTGTGAGCGGGGATGCGCCGGTGCCGCCGTCGTGTCCGGAAATAAGGATGACGTCCGCATGCGCTTTGGCCACGCCTGCGGCCACGGTCCCGACGCCGGGTTCAGAAACGAGCTTCACGGAGATGCGGGCTTCGGGGTTGGCTGTCCGGAGGTCGTATATGAGCTGCGCCATGTCCTCGATGGAATATATGTCGTGGTGCGGCGGCGGGGAGATGAGAGTCACATGCGGGATGGAGTGCCGCACCTGCGCTATGAATGAGTCCACCTTGCCGGCGGGCAGCTGGCCGCCTTCGCCGGGCTTGGCCCCCTGCGCCATTTTGATTTGGATGTCGCGTGCGTTGCGCAGATAGTGGATGGTCACGCCGAAACGTCCGCTCGCGACTTGTTTTATCGCGCTGTTGAATATGGTGCCGAATCTGTCCGCGTTTTCTCCGCCCTCTCCGCTGTTGCTCATGGCGCCGCACATGTTCATGGCTTCGGCTATCGTTTTGTGCGCTTCCGGGCTGAGAGATCCCAGACTCATAGCTCCGGATACGAAGCGGCGCATGATGCTCTGCACGGACTCGACTTCGTCGATCGGGATTGGTTTGGTTTCGGCGAATTTAAACAGGCCGCGGAGGGTGCACAGCCTCTGAGACTGATTGTCGATCAGGGACGAATATTCCTTGAATTTCGAATAATCGTTCCTGTGTACGGCGTCCCGGAACGCGGAAATGGACTGCGGCGTCCACAGATGAGCCTCACCTCCGCGCCGGAAGTGGTATTCGCCTACGGACGGCAGTATCTGCGCCTGCGAGGAGGCCCGCTGTTCGGCTTCGCGGGCGATTTCGTCTATGCCGATGCCGCCGATCCGGCTTATTGTGCCGGGGAGGAATTCGTCTATGAAATTGCGGCTCAGCCCCACGGCTTCGAAAGTCTGAGCCGAGCGATAGCTCCGCAGTGTGGAAATGCCGAGCTTTGACATAATCTTGAGAAGGCCTTTATCGACGGCTTTAATGTAGTTCCCTGCGGCGGTTGTCGGGTCGCACGGCACTTCTCCGGTTTTTGAGAGCATCGTCACCGTTTCCAGAGCCAGATACGGATGTATGGCCGTGGCGCCGTATCCGAGCAGAAGCGCGAAATGCATCACTTCGCGCACTTCTCCGGACTCCACAATGACGCCGGTTTGCGGACGAAGGCCGGCGTCGATGAGCGCGCGGTTGGCGGCCGCAGCCGCGAGAAGAGAGGGTATCGCCGCCTCGCCCGGCTCCAGCTCCCGGTCCGAGAGCACGATTATGCGGATCCCGGAGCGCGCGGCGTCCGTCACGGCTGCGGAGACGCGGGCAAGTGCCTCGCGCAGCGCGGCGCCGCCCCCGGGCATGAAGCCCGTTTTCACGGTTTCGCACCGGAAATCCCGCCATCCGGAGTTTTTGAGTCTTGAAAGCTCGCCGGCGGTGAGGACCGGGCGCCTGAGCTTGATGAGCCGGGCGTGTTCCGGCGTTTCGGTAAGAATGTTGCCGTGGTTGCCGATGAACGTCATCAGGCTCATTACGAGTTCTTCCCGGATTGGATCGATCGGCGGATTGGTCACCTGTGCAAAAAGCTGTTTGAAGTAGTCGAACAGCAGCCTCGGGCGGCCGGACAGCACCGCCAGCGCGGCGTCGTTGCCCATGGAGCCGACCGGCTCCTTTCCGTCAGCCGCCATCGGCTTGATGATCATATCTATGTCTTCCGAAGCGTATCCGAAACGGCATTGGCGCGCCGTAAGTCCGTCCGGCACCTCGGCTGCGGTAATTTCTGTGAAAAGCCCGTTTACGGAAATCCGGTTCTCCTCGACCCACCGGCGGTAGGGTCTGGACCTTGCCACGCGGTTTTTTATTTCGGCGTTGTTCAGTATGCGGTGGGTGTGCATATCAAGGAAAATCATTTCTCCGGGGCCGAGGCGTCCGCGTCTCGACACATTGTCCTCCGGTATGTCAAGCACGCCGGTTTCGCTCGCGAGGATGAAGGTGCCGTCGCGGCACACGGTGTATCTGGCCGGTCTGAGCCCGTTGCGGTCGAGCATCGCTCCGGCGTTGATCCCGTCCGTGAAGGCTACGGCGGCCGGCCCGTCCCACGGCTCCATGAGCGCGGAATGGTATTCGAAGAACGCGCGCACATCGCGCCCCATGTGATATTTTTCACCCCAGGCCTGCGGCATGAGCATGAGCATGGCGTGCTCTATTGGCCTGCCCGCGGCGACTAGGAGTTCAAGCATATTGTCCAGCGAGGCGGAATCGCTCTGCCCCGGGGAGATCAATGGCAGGATTTTGGCCAGGTCTTCACCGAAAAGCGGGCTTTCAAGGAGGCGTTCCCGGGCTTTGAGACTGTTTATGTTGCCTTTAAGCGTATTGATTTCGCCGTTGTGCGCCAGACAGCGGAACGGATGGGCAAGGCTCCACGACGGGAACGTGTTCGTGCTGTAACGCTGATGAACGAGCGCGATGTGAGAGCGGAAAGCTGGATTTCCCAGATCCGGGTAAAACCCTGAAATCTGAGTGGCGAGAAGAAGCCCTTTGTACACTATCGTATACGACGACAAACTGCATATGTAAACGTCCTGCACGGTCTTCTCGATAACGCGGCGCATTACGAAAAGCTTGCGTTCAAACGCGTCCCTTCCGGCAAAGGACGACCCGTCCACAAAGATTTGGCGTATGGCCGGAGCTGTTTCACGCGCGGTGCGCCCGATTTTGTCAGGATTGACGGGGACGTCCCTCCAGCCCAGAACAGAAGCACCCTCCGACACAATCGCCGACTCGATGTCTTTTTCTGCTCCGACGCCGCCGAAAATCATTCCGACGGCATACTTTCCAGGTTCCGGGAGCCGGATCCCGGATTCGGCGCGGAAAAAATCGTCCGGCATTGAAAGCAGCAGGCCGGCGCCGTCGCCGGTGTCCGGATCGCTGCCCGAAGCGCCCCTGTGCATCAGCCTGCAGAGCACGGTTATTCCCTGTTCGACGATTTTGTGGCTCGCGCGTCCGTTGATGTCGGCCACCAGCCCCACGCCGCAGGCGTCGTGCTCCATTTCGCTTTTATAAAGTCCTCTGTCTTGCGGATGAAAAATCTGCTCCATTTCAGATTGGCCTTTCCGGTTGTTTCATAAACTGTTCATTTCACCCTAGCAAATTTCGTGCCACGCGCCAGAACGCGGATTTGCCGGGGAAATTGTTTACACTGCATGTAAAAATGCAGAACCGGCTTACATTTTTTGTAAAACAATACATCGCAAAAACCTGTAAAACAGCGGGAAATGGCGGAATTCTGTCTGTGGCACGGTATTTGCTGGAGAAAATACGCCGGCAGCGGAATACGCTGTCAGATCGGCAGAGCGGCTGTCCGGCGGAACACAACAAACGGGAAAAAAAAGAGATGAGCCAAACGAACAGACAGGCGGCGATCAGCGAAATCGCCGCCGCGAGGGCGACGGAGCCGGCGGAAGCGAAGCCGGCTTCCGCGGGTTTTTACGGGGAAGACGTGTTCTGCGGAGATGTGATGCGCGAGTATCTGCCCGCCGAGACGTGCGTTAAGCTGATGAATACGATAGAGCAGGGAGCGCCTCTCGACCCGGAGATTGCCGGCGAGGTGGCGCATGCGATGAAGGACTGGGCGATAAGCCGCGGAGCTACGCATTTCACGCACTGGTTTCAGCCGCTGACGGGTTCTACTGCCGAGAAGCACGATTCGTTTCTGGAGACCGCGGGGCGCAAGGCGCTGTTTGCGTTTTCGGGCAAGAATCTCATAGTGGGCGAGCCGGACGCTTCGAGTTTTCCTTCCGGCGGACTGCGTTCGACTTTTGAGGCCAGGGGCTATACGGCGTGGGATCCGACGAGCCCAGCCTTTATAAAGAGGCACGGCAACGGCGCGACGCTCTGCATACCTACGGCGTTCTGCAGCTACACGGGAGAAGCGCTTGACCGGAAGACGCCGCTTCTGAGGTCTATTCAGGCGCTTTCGCAGTCTACGAAGAGACTGATGAAATGCTTCGGTCTCCCGGAGGAGAAAGTGTCTATCACGCTTGGTCCGGAGCAGGAATACTTCCTTATAGACAAGCGTTTTTACCTGCAGCGGCCTGATTTGATACAGACCGGGCGCACGGTGTTCGGAGCGCCTCCCGCGAAGCACCAGCAGCTGGAGGATCATTATTTCGGCGCTATAAAGATGCGTGTGCTCAATTTCATGAGCGACGTGGAGAAAGAGCTGTGGAAGCTGGGTATTCCGGCCAAGACGCGCCACAACGAGGTGGCTCCGGCACAATTTGAGCTAGCCCCGGTGTTCGAGGAGCTGAATCTGGCGTGCGACCACAATATGCTTGTAATGGAGGTGCTGCGGCAGACTGCCGACAGGCACGGGCTCGTCTGCCTGCTTCACGAGAAGCCGTTTGCAGGGGTGAACGGCTCGGGCAAACACAACAACTGGTCGATTGCATACGGCGGGAGAAATTTGCTCAATCCAGGGCAGGATCCGAATGAAAACGCGATTTTCCTCACTGTGCTGTGCGCCATAATGGACGCCGTGGATTCTCATTCAGACCTGCTGCGCGCGTCTGTCACCGGGGCTGGCAACGACCACAGGCTTGGGGCCAACGAAGCGCCGCCGGCTGTTATTTCCATGTACCTTGGGGATCAGCTCACGGATATAATCGATCAGCTGGGGAGCGGTTCCGCCAGAAAATGCCGCAACAAGGCCGGGGCTCTGCGCATCGGAGTGGACACGCTGCCACCGCTGCCGCTGGATGCGACGGACAGGAACAGGACGAGTCCTTTTGCGTTCACGGGCAACAAGTTCGAGTTCAGGGCTCCGGGGTCGAGTCAGTCGTGTTCCGGCCCGAACGTGACGCTGAACGTGATAGTGGCGGAGGCTTTCGACAGGATGTCGGACGCGTTGGAGAAGATGCCGCGTGAAACCTTTCACGAAGCGCTTCAATCCCACCTGCGCAAGGTGGTGGGCGAGCACCGCCGCATCATATTCAACGGGGACGGATATACCGACGACTGGCTTGGAGAGGCGGCTGGACGCGGACTGCCGAACGCCAGAACCACGATGGAGGCTCTGCGCTGCATCCGTGATGAGGCCAACGCCGCGCTTTTCGAGAAATACGGCGTATTTACGAAGCGCGAGTTGGCGTCCAGATACGAGGTTTCGCTCGAGGACTACCACAGGAAAATACGCATAGAGGGTGAAGTGGCGCTGGAAATAGCCGAGAGCATGATATTTCCGGCGGCGTCCGCCGAATACGGCAGGATGGTACAGGCGGTGTTGAATGCCTCCGCTGCGGATATTTCCGGCGGAGCGGCTTCGCTCAAGGCCAAGAGCGAAACGCTCGGAGCCTCTCTGGACGCGCTCACCGCGGACTGCGGCGCGCTGCGCACGGCGCTGTCTGGCTGCCATGAAGAGATCATCACGGCGATGGAGTCGCTCCGCAGGACGGTCGACTCTCTCGAAAAGATGGTTCCCGATGCCAGCTGGCCGCTGCCGAAATACCGCGAAATGCTGTTTATTTACTGACTTCTGGAAATTGTCGGCAATGTCGGACGCAATCAAACATGAATGCGGAGTGGCGCTGCTGCGGCTGCGCCGGGATAACGAATATTTCCGGCGCAAGTACGGCTGCGCCGCATACGGGCGGAATAAGCTTGCGCTTATGCTCGAGAAGCAGCACAACCGCGGACAGGACGGGGCGGGAATTGCATCCGTAAGGCTTTCGCCCGAGCCGGGCGAACCGGCTTACACGGTCGAGAAATCGGCGGCCGGTTCGCCTTTGGCGGACCTCCTCGGGAAGGTCGCGGCGCGCGGCGGCGAATTCGACGGCGAGGTGCTGCTGGGCCACGTAAGGTACGCCACGTACGGCCGCGGCGAATTGTCCGACTGCCACCCGTTTGTGCATGATTCGGGCTGCCTGAGGCGGATACTCCTCATGGCGGGCAATTTCAACCTCACGTCCACGGAAAAACTCTTCGCCAAATACATGAAGCTCGGGCACCATCCGTCCGGCAGGTCCGACGGCTACCTGATATTGCAGATGGTGGCGCATTATCTCGAACGGGAACTCGATGTGAACCCGGATTCCGAAAACTGGGGCAGGATTCTGCGCCAGGCGGCGGAAGACTTTGACGGCGCGTTCGTTCTGTGTGGCGTTACAGGCGGCGGCAGCGTTTTCGCGCTGAGGGACTCGCACGGGATAAGGCCGGGATACTTCTATTTCAACGACGAGGTGTTTGCCATGGCGTCTGAACGTCCGGCGATACAGGCGGCGTTTGACTGCTCGACAAACGAGGTCATGGAACTGCCTCCCGGTAAGGCGGTGACGGTCTCCGGCGACGGCAAATTCAGCATACAGGATTGTCTTGATCCTCAGCCGCGCCGCAGCTGCGTTTTTGAGAGGATATATTTTTCGCGTCCCAACGATGCGGATATACACCGTGAACGCAGGAATCTCGGACGGGCGCTGACGGGCGATGTGCTGAAGGCCTCCGGCGGCGATCTGGAACACACTTTTTTCAGCTACATCCCGAATTCGGCGCAGGTGGGATTTCATGGCCTTCTTGACGTGCTTCAAAAGAGAGCCGCGGCGGAAGGAAGGACGGTCCGGTTCGGGCAGATAGCGGTGAAGGACGCCAAATTCAGGACTTTCATCGCCGATGCCGATGCGCGCCGTGAGCTTTATATGCACGTTTACGATGTCACTTACGGTCTGGTGCATCCGGGCGAAGACACGCTCGTGGTGTTGGACGATTCGATCGTGCGCGGGAACACCGTGCGGGATGCGATCCTGCCGGTGCTCGACAGGCTTGGGCCGAGGAAGATTGTGGTTGCAAGCACGGCTCCCCAGATCAGGTTTCCGGACTGCTACGGCATAGATATGTCCACGGCGCGGGAGCTTGTCGCATTCCGTGCGGCGGTGAGCCTGCTGCGTAAGAAGGGCGAATACGGATATGTGGAGGAGTGCGCGGCGCGCGCCGCAAAAGAACTCTCCGCAGGCGATTCCGGCACGCAGCACAACTGCCTGGCGGATGTGTATGCGCCTCTGGAGTACGGCGAGCTTACGCGCGAAATAGGCCTCCTGCTGACACCGCCGGGGCTGCGGGCAGGTTTTGAGGTGGTTTTTCAGAGCGTTGAGGCTTTGAGGCAATGCTGTCCGGATCATACCGGAGACTGGTATTTCACCGGCGACTACCCGACGCCGGGCGGGGTGGCCGTGGCGAACAGGGCCCTCGTGAATTACATCGAGAACAAAACTGAAAGGACGTACTGAGCATGATTTCCGGGTGGAAGCAAAAGCGGGAGAGACGCGCTTTTATCGCGCTTGACGACGGCGCCGTTTTCAGAGGGTGGGCATTCGGACTGCGGCGCGATGTTTGCGGGGAAGTCGTTTTCAACACCGGAATGACCGGCTACACGGAGGTGCTAACGGATCCGTCGTATGCGGGGCAGTTTGTGGTGCTCACCGTGCCTGAGACCGGCAACTACGGATGCAGCGGCGAGGATATGGAGTCGGACGGCGTGAAGCTCAACGGCCTCGTTGTACGAGAGCTGAACGCGGCGTCGAATTACAGGGCGGAATGCGGCCTCGGCGAGTTCCTCGTGAAGTATGGCAAACCCGGAATCGCCGGGGTGGATACGCGCGCTCTGACGGTTCATATCCGGGAGCACGGCGTACGCAAAGCCTATTTGCATGTCGAAGAAACGGATATGACGGAGGAAGCCGCCGTAAGGCTGGCGCGGGAATGGGAAGGGCTGGACGGCCGTGATTATGCCTCGCGGGTCACATGCGCTTCGCCGTACGTGTGGAATGATACGGGCGAGTACAATGTGACGGTTTACGATTTCGGGGTGAAGCGCGGCATCTTAAGGAACCTGGAGCGCTGCGGGATGCGTGTCACGGTGGTGCCCGCTGCCACGCCTGCGGCGGAAGTGCTGGCGGCGCGGCCGGACGGCGTAATGCTGTCCAACGGGCCGGCGGACCCCGCGGCGGTGAAATACGCCGTTGAAGCGGCGCGGGAGCTCGTCGGGCGGGTTCCGCTGATGGGAATATGTCTCGGACATCAGCTTCTGGGGATTGCGTGCGGCGCGGAGTGCGGAAGACTCGGATTCGGGCACCATGGGTGCAATCACCCGGTGCGCGACCTCAAATCCGGCTCGGTGTCGATAACAAGTCAGAATCACAACTACGCTCTCAGGGAGCTCCCGTCATGTCTGGAGCTGACGCATGTGAATCTGAACGACGGCTCCGTTGAGGGCGTGCGGCACAAAAACGAACCGGCGTTTAGCGTACAGTTTCACCCGGAGGCGGCTCCCGGGCCGCACGATGCGGCGTCTGTTTTCGAGGAATTTCGCGTTTTGATGGGAAAGTGACGGCAGGTGAAGACGAAGCATATTTTTATAACCGGCGGGGTTGTATCGAGTTTGGGAAAAGGGGTCACGGGGGCTGCTCTCGCGATGCTCCTGCAGCAGCGCGGCTACCGTGTGGCCATGCAGAAGCTCGACCCATATCTGAATGTGGACCCGGGAACAATGAGTCCTTACCAGCACGGCGAAGTTTTTGTGACCGACGACGGGGCTGAAACGGATCTTGACCTGGGCCATTATGAGCGCATAGCCGGGGTAACTTGTTCGCGCGAGAGCAATTTCACGAGCGGAAGGATTTACGGAAATGTGATAGCGCGTGAGCGGGCGGGCGGGTATCTTGGAGCCACTGTGCAGGTGATACCGCACATTACGGATGAAATAAAGGCGGCGATGCGTTCGCTCCACCGCCCGCATGTGGATATCGCCATAAGTGAGATCGGCGGTACCAGTGGAGACATGGAAAGTTTGCCTTTTCTTGAGGCTGCGCGCCAGTTCAGGCTGGAATCGAAGCGCGGCGACGTGATTTTCATACATCTTACGCTGGTGCCGTACATACGGGCGGCCGGAGAGTTGAAGACAAAGCCGTCGCAGCATTCCGTGGCCACGCTGCGAAGCATAGGAATCGTCCCGGATATTCTTGTATGCCGCACGGAGGTAAGCCTCGAAAAAGAACACATCCGCAAGCTTTCCCTTTTCTGCAACGTGCCGGAGGAGTGTGTCATAGAGGAAGCTGATGTGCGCGACTCCGTGTATGAAGTCCCGCCGGAACTCGCCAAACGTGGCCTCGACCTGCGCGTGCTGGAGCTTTTGAATATGGAGCCGGGAACGCTCGATCTGACGGAGTACAACGCATGGCTTGAGGGTGTGCTTAAGCCCCGCTGCACGTGTACTATCGCCGTGGTTGGCAAGTACGTGCGGCACAAAGACGCCTATAAAAGCGTGTACGAAGCGCTCCGGCACGCAGGGATAGCACATTCCTGCCGTGTTGAGTTCAAGTGCGTGGAGTCAGACGGCGCGGCATCGGATAAGGACGCGGAAAGGCTTCTCAAGGGCGCGGACGGCATCGTCGTGCCCGGCGGGTTCGGCGGCAGGGGCGTGCCCGGCAAAATAGCGGCCGTGAAGTATGCCCGGCAGAACAACGTCCCTATACTTGGAATCTGCCTCGGCATGCAGTGCATGGTTGTGGAATTTGCACGCAATGTGCTCGGATGGGGGGAAGACGCGGACAGCACCGAGTTCAACGCCGAAACAAAGCATCCCGTGATAGATTTGATGGAGGAACAGCGCCGCGTGCCGGGCATGGGCGGAACCATGCGTCTGGGCGCGTACGCCTGCAGCCTTGCGCCGGGCAGCCGCGCGGCCGCCGTTTACGGCGCGGAGCTGATTTCAGAACGGCACAGACACAGGTACGAATTCAACTCCTTGTTCCGCAAAGACTTCGAAGACGCCGGAATGATGGTGTCCGGCACAAACCCGGATTCCGGCCTGGCGGAAATTGTGGAGCTGCCCGGACACGCCTTTTTCGTGGGATGCCAGTTTCATCCAGAATTCAAATCGGCTCCGCGTTCCGCGCATCCTCTGTTCGTGTCGCTTGTGGGAGCTGCTCTGAAAGGAAAATTGTAATGCCAAAACGCAAAGATATCCGGAAAATTCTCATTATCGGCTCCGGTCCGATTGTGATAGGTCAGGGGTGCGAGTTCGACTACTCCGGCACTCAGGCGTGCAAGGTGCTTAAAAACGACGGTTTTGAGATTGTGCTTGTGAATTCAAATCCGGCTACGATAATGACAGACCCGGAATTTGCGGATCGCACATACATTGAACCGCTCACGACTGACATTTTGCACGAGATAATACGGCGCGAACGTCCGGACGCCATTCTGCCCACTCTCGGCGGGCAAACGGCGCTGAATCTGGCCATGAGTCTCGCCGGGCAGGGAATACTGGACCGTTACGGAGTGGAGCTCATCGGCGCCGGCGCCGAAACGATAATGAAGGCCGAGGATCGCGAAATGTTCAAGGACTGCATGCGCGGCATAGGACTCGAAATGCCGCGCTCCGGCTCCGCCCATACGCTTCAGGAGGCGGAAGCCGTGGCCAAGACCATCAGCTCCTGGCCTCTTATTGTCCGGCCCGGTTTCACGCTTGGAGGCACAGGCGGCGGAATCGCGCACAACATAGACGAATTCCGCACTATCGTGCGGCGCGGTCTGGAAGCAAGCCTGAATACGGAAGTGCTTGTGGAAGAGTCGCTTCTGGGGTGGAAAGAATTTGAGATGGAGGTAATGCGCGACCGCGCCGGAAACAGCGTGATCGTATGCTCCATAGAAAATATAGACCCGATGGGCGTTCACACCGGCGATTCCATAACGGTCGCCCCCATACAGACGCTGAGCGATGCGGAGTATCAAGCGATGAGAGACGATACGCTGCGTGTAATGGAGGCCATCGGCGTGGAAACCGGCGGCTCCAATGTGCAGTGGGCTGTCAACCCGGAGACGGGCCGGCGCATCGTCATAGAGATGAATCCGCGCGTCTCCAGATCCAGCGCCCTAGCCAGCAAGGCTACCGGCTTCCCTATAGCGAAGATCGCGGCGCAGCTGGCCGTGGGGTACACCCTCGACGAATTGCGGAACGATATTACAGGCGTCAATCCGTGCTGCTTCGAACCGTCTCTGGACTACGTGGTCACCAAAGTGCCGAGGTTCACATTCGAGAAGTTCCCGGACGCTGACCGTTCACTCGGGACGCAGATGAAATCGGTAGGCGAGGTAATGGCCATAGGCGGGACTTTCAAGGAGTCGCTCCAAAAAGCGCTCCGTTCCCTCGAAACCGGGCGATTCGGTTTCGGCGCGGATGGCGGCGACGGGCGTTTTGAATCGCTTTCTGACGAAGAGCTGGCAGCGGGGGTATCCGCCGCATCGCCCGAGCGCATATTCATGATCAGGGCGGCTTTTCGCAGAGGATGGGACGAAGACAGGCTTCACGAACTCACAGGCATCGACAGGTATTTTCTGCGTCACATGCAGGAACTGGCGCAGTTCGAGGACGAGATACGCTCCGCGGGTACGCTTCAGGGTTTGGAATCCGATCCGGCGCTTTTTGTCCAGGCCAAAGAGATGGGATACAGCGACAGGCAGATCTCCTGGCTGCTCGGATGCGGCGAAGATGCCGTCCGCCGTTCCGGGAAAAAACTTGGACTTTCCCCGAATTACGGAGCCGTCGATACATGCGCCGGAGAATTCCGAGCGCTTACCCCGTACTACTACAGCCGTCATTTCGGCGGCGGCGAACCCGTCCGCGGCAGGGATGGAAAGAAAAGCATAATGATTCTGGGCGGCGGACCTAACCGCATAGGGCAGGGAGTGGAATTTGACTACTGCTGCTGCCATGCCGCGTTCGCCCTCAGAAAAGCCGGGTACGAAGTGGTGATGGTAAACTCCAACCCTGAAACCGTTTCCACCGACTATGACACCAGCGACAAGCTTTATTTCGAGCCGCTTACGCTCGAAGACGTAATGAACGTGTACGAACGCGAACAGTGCAGCGGCGTCATCGTGCAGTTCGGCGGTCAGACTCCGCTGAATCTTGCAGATGGGCTCAAACGGGCCGGTGCGAATGTTACCGGCACCAGTCCGGAGGACATAAGCCTTGCAGAAGACCGCGATTACTTCAAGCAGCTTGCGGCGAAAATAGGCATTCTGCAGCCGGAAAACGGCATCGCGCATACCGTGGACGAAGCGGTTAAGACAGCCGCCTCCATCGGGTTCCCGCTTCTTGTGCGTCCGTCTTTTGTCCTTGGCGGACGCGGAATGGCCGTCGTGTACGATGAGGGAGCCCTGCGGAAAACCGTTTCGGAGGCAGTAAGCCTGTCCGCAGGCAAACCTGTACTGCTTGACCGGTTCCTTGAAGACGCTGTGGAGCTGGATGTGGATTGTATTTCCGACGGTACGGACACAGTCGTGGGCGCCGTGCTCGAACACGTAGAACCCGCCGGGATACATTCCGGCGATTCTGCAAGCGTCACGCCTCCCATTTCTCTTGGTCCGGAAATTATCGGGCGTGTGCGCAAATACGCGTGCGACTTCGCCAGGGCGCTGCATGTGAAGGGCTTGATGAATATGCAGCTGGCTGTGAGAAACGGCGATATCTATATGATAGAGGTGAATCCCAGAGCGTCGCGTACGGTCCCATTCGTGTGCAAGGCCACCGGAGCGCCGCTCGCCGGGCTGGCGGCCCTGTGCATGACGGGGCGCAAACTGCGGGATCTTGGTTTCACGGAAGAAGTATCCCTTCCGTACTACGCAGTCAAGGAGTCCGTGTTCCCGTTTGTAAAGTTTCCAGGATCGGACATAAAATTAGGGCCGGAAATGAAATCCACCGGGGAAGTCATGTGTCTGGACAGGGAGCGCGGATTGGCTTACATCAAAAGCCAGATAGCGGCCGGCAACGCCATACCGCCGGCCGGCAACGTATTCATGTCCGTTAAAGACAGAGACAAGCCCGGCCTTGTCCTGTTGGCCCGGCGTCTCGTGAAACTCGGATTCGAGATATACGCCACACTCGGCACTTCGACACTGCTCTGCAACGAAGGCATAAATACGCATGCCGTCTTCCGTATATCAAAAGGACGTCCGAACATTCTGGACCTCATGCGCGACAAAAAAGTACAGTGGATCGTCAACACGTCCGAATCCAGGCCGGATGAACGCGCGGACGGCGCTCGCATGCGCTCATATGCTGTAATGTACGGCATTCCGGTCACTACAACGCTTGCCGGCCTCACGGCTGCGGTGGATGGGTTGGAGGACAAAGCCGCATTCGGCAGGTTTGAAGTATGCAGTCTGCAGGAATACCACAGGCATTTAACCCGCAGTGCGGTTCGGATTTAAAAGGACGGATAACTACATAAAACTGATAACATCACCGCTGCATATATCTAGGGCATACGCCCGCATTTGCAAATGGAGCTTCAAAAGTAACTTGATATTTTGCTCCGCCTTATTTTGCGTCCCTGAACGCAATTGCAGCACGAGAAATCAACGGAATAATTGCGCAAAATCACGCATTTATTTGTGCCTCCGCATGCATTTGCAACA
Source organism: uncultured Verrucomicrobiota bacterium (assembly GCA_949285835.1). Classification (GTDB taxonomy): domain Bacteria; phylum Verrucomicrobiota; class Kiritimatiellia; order RFP12; family UBA3636; genus CASEAR01. The sequence continues at coordinate 31,365 of CASEAR010000003.1, forward strand.
CGGTTGGAATTGGTTTAAAACAAAATAAAATGGAAAATCCCGTCCGGTTGCAGAAATTTTTGTGTACGATATTTCTTCGCTGTTGTAAACACGCGCTGAATGGGTGTTTTCTGCAAAACGACGATGGCTGCGAGGAACGCTTCTAGGACACGCGGCCGTCTGGCTTAACACATCTGCGAGGCTCCGGTACGTCGCATGTGCAAAGCTTGGAATTTTGTTCCCGGCTGCAGTCTGTTAAAACTACACGCCAGCAGCGTGTCTCATGCATACCTTCTGACAAAGCATGAACCACGTTGCCAGGGATCGAGTGGTCTTCCTGCACCACTCAACTTTTCACCACCCGTAATTTCCAAATCCTTCTATTTTCTCCTCTCCACGCGCAGACATCCGCTTTTTTTCTCAGGTTACACTCAAAACTTCCGTTTCGTCCGTAAGAAATATTGCGTATAACCGGAATAACAGGTGAAGAAGAAGTAGGACAAAAACGAAGAAACGTGGATTTGACGTTACTCTGGGGAGTCGGAAGTTCTCCAGATTCGAGAAAAACAAAACAAACAAAAAAGGAGAATGAAAAATGAATAGAGATGAAGCACAAGAAATTCTGGAAATTGCGGACTATTGTAGTGGCAACGAAAATGTAATGTCATTATCCAAACTTGCGAAGATTCTGGGTTGCGGTAGCCCGCGTGCGGCGGCAGCAAAATTAAAATCCGCGTGGGATTTCTTTAATAGAGAAGGAGACATGGTGGCCTGTGCAAAAATTTCGGACTGCTTTGTAGACCGCAATGGAAATCACGCGTGGGAATAGCCTACATTGCCCGTACTTATCAAAGCGGGTCTCTACGCAGAGACTTGCTTTGATGTGTTGCAGAAAAGGCAGAAAGCCTCTTTTGATAAAACATTTGCACCTCTTTTGCTACGGGCATATTCTGCAACGATACGTCTGACTGTTTTCTGTCTTTACTCTTTGACGCGTGACTTTAAAACAAATACGCTTACTTCGATGTCAATGACCTTGAAAAGGTGTCCTTTCACAACACTATTGTAGCTGCGGTTGTTGTTTTGGGGATGTCAATGACCTTGAAAAGGTGTCCTTTCACAACGGTGGCTGGTTCCGATTTTTGAAGCGGGAGATGTCAATGACCTTGAAAAGGTGTCCTTTCACAACTTTTCGCCGTAGCTTACAACGCTCCCATTTGATGTCAATGACCTTGAAAAGGTGTCCTTTCACAACAAATAACAAGCTCCTCTAGGCACTATGGAAGATGTCAATGACCTTGAAAAGGTGTCCTTTCACAACTCGTACATCATCGCCCGCGCCGAAGCCGTGATGTCAATGACCTTGAAAAGGTGTCCTTTCACAACGACAAGGATGGAGCCTTGCATACCGTACTGATGTCAATGACCTTGAAAAGGTGTCCTTTCACAACCGCGGGCGAAAAATACGCCGATCTGATGCGATGTCAATGACCTTGAAAAGGTGTCCTTTCACAACCCTCTGACGTGCCACGATGACCGGTGCCAGGATG
>CASEAR010000004.1 GCA_949285835.1 uncultured Verrucomicrobiota bacterium
AACCAGCATCATGCACCGGTCCCGCGCCGCAAATTACACCTGCGTCAAACTCTATGACCGACCTCTATAAGGCATCACAGTATGCAGCCAGACGGCATTCAGCGGCACGCTGCGAAGTCACCGGAAACTCAGGCTCACTGCAAAATCACCGCCGGACAGCCCCGCAGAGACCAGACGGCCGGAAAATCCATCACATATCCCCGCAGAGCCGCCGTCTGTCGTTCTTCACATCCCGAAGCCCTATGCACGGCCTCGCGTCCTCACACGGCATGGAAAAACGAACATTGTCCAGAATTACGCTGTCAATATTCCGCCCGTAAAACCCCCATGCCGGCAGCGCCCTTATTCCCAGATGCGGAGGCGTGTCTGCCGAAACCTGTTCCGACAGCGCGGCCGCCGCTGTACAGTCCACCGCCACATCACGCATTGTCACGCATCCGGCCGGCAGTTCCGCCCAGCTTTCCACCGAACACGCCTGCGAATACACTCCGACCGCTTTGAGATTCTCCACGCTGATCGTACCGCACGTGTTTCCGGGCTTTATGTAGACCGCAAACGCGCACTCGACGTCGCTCATGACATTGCCGCAAATCATGACCTTGTCCAAGTCTCCTTTTGTATCGTCCCAGGAACCGGGCTGGAGCAAAATACCCGCAAGCATATTGTACCTGTTCTGAGTAATATGCGGAAAGCGTCCAGGCCCGAAGAAGCAGCACCCGCTCACAGTAAGGCCTACAGCCGGACCTATCAGGCGCAATCCGTTGCAGGAACTGTTTATCCTGCATCCGTATACGCCGAAATTCCTCCAATATCTGCCTGCAATGCAATCGTCCCCGGTCTGGAACCGGCAATTAGAGATCGTAATATCTCTGCAATCGCGCCCGGCCCGACCACGTACATGAACCCCGTCCCAACCGCCGGAAATGCTCAGCCTGTCAAACGATACATCATCACTGTCCAGTATGAGAAACGCATAGTTACCGGAATCGATCACAGAAAAATCTCTGAATGTCAGCCGCGAGCAATCAGACGTCACCACGGTATGCGGGCCGCGCATATGCTCCTCCCCTTCCGGATCACGAACCGCCCCTCCGTCTATTGTCCCGAGTCCGCATATGCCCGCATCAGTCACTCCCTCCGCAAGAATCAGTGCCCGGTACCAAGGTCTGAATGCCCGACCCTCCGCATTCACAGGACCGCGGTATACGCTCAAATCGCCGGATCCGGCTATCCTCGCCCCATGCTCCAATTCAATCATCACGCCGCTGCGCATCACGATGGTGCCGCATCTGTACACGCCGGCGGGAACGCACACAACGCCCCCGCCTTTTGACGCACAGTATTCCACAGCCGCGTTTACCGCGTCATGTGCAAGCGCCGATCCGTCAGACGCCGCCCCAAAGTCTAACACGTTCACTCTCATTTTTTCTGTCCTACCCGTAAATTAAACCGCGCTGCCCAACGCGGCATTTCTCACAAGCGGCGTCTCCCGGCACACTTTTCCGAAATAAACACACGCATTCCGGCTATATCATATCAGCGCCGCTTTCGTAAACTTTTGCATGCCCACGTGATTTTAATGCGGCTTATTCCGGATGGCCGTGCAGATGTCTTTTGTTGTGTACGCGACGCATCCTCCAGAGCGGCATTAAACCGCACGCATACGCACATTGCCGGGTCTGCGCAGAACCGGCGTTGCAAATCAGTCCATTTATATGGTATACGGAGCATTGAGCCTGCCCCCGTACCTTACGCCGCAGTACTGGAGGCTGAAACACCACCGCAATGGGAACCGGTATGAAGAACAAGCATATGAATCAGCCGTCCGTACACCGCATTGTTTCCGCTGTGTCTCTCGTATTTTTGTCAGCCGTTTGCCGCTCTGCCGCACTCCCGCCTGAACAGGATTTTTCATGGCGTTCCGCCCACGCCAGAGTTCTGCCGCACGGGGATCTCGAGTGGGCGCCCCGGCCGTTCGTCACTGAAAAGGGCGAATCCGTGCGCTACATAGACTACGCACAGGGGGACGACTTTCGCGACGGGAAATCAAAAGACAGCGCATGGAAACACCACCCGCTCGATCCGGAAGCAGAGGGCGAAGCCCGAAAATGCCGTAAGGCTGACACTTTCGTATTCAAATGCGGAGTTGAATACAGGGGGATGCTCAAGGGCAGCCTGACGGGGACGGAACAGCGTCCCATCCGGCTCACATCCGATACGTCCTGGGGAAGCGGCCCCGCCGTAATAACAGGCTCGGAACCCGTGACGCGCTGGAAACTCGGCGCTGAACGCAGCGACATTCCCGAGCCGGAAAAAGTCTGGACAGCAGACCTATCTTTCGCGCCGCGCGCCGTCTGGGCAATCGGCAGAGATGGCAGCACTGTGCGCATTCCGCTTGCGAGAACCCCGAACTGGACAGTATCAGACCCGCGCGACGTCATGTCGGAGTGGTACGAATGGGAGCAGCCCGAATGGTGGACGGACAAAAACAAAACAAATGTGAACGGCAGAACCATGCACCTCGGCATCGACACAAGGAACCTCCACGGCAGCGCCGGGGATTATGTCGGCGGTCTGGTCTGGAGCGAATGGGGCATAGTCATGGGAACCCCGTTCGCCTCCGCAGTAGAATTATTCGACGGCAAAAGGCACGGCATAGGCTTTCAGGGCTTCTGGTACAACGACAGCGGCAAGATAATCACAGGGAACCGCTACTTTCTGGAAGACAGACCCGGCTATCTGGACTCGCCGGGAGAATACTGGTTTGACAAACGCGGCGAGGGCGGCCGCCTGTACCTCAGGCTGCCCGAAGATGCCGATCCCGGCTCAGTGCGTGTGGAAGCCGCACGCAGAACGTGCCTGATGGATTTCGATTCGCTCCGGCATGTGCGCATAAGCGGGCTGTGCTTCAGGTTCACCAATGTATACTGGGACCTGACGGCACGGCAGTTTGTCCATAGAGACGTGCAGTCAGCCGCTCTGCGGATTCTCGGTCCCTGCGAAGATGTAACGATCCGCAACTGTGTCTTTGAAGACGTCAACAAGGCCATTCGGATCAAAGCCGCGGCAGACAGCGACCGCCTGGACGCAATAGTCGTCTCCGACAACCGCATACAACGTACCGATCACGGCGCCATAGAGGCGGAGGGAAGCGAACGCTGGGGCAAAAAAGATCCGCCGTTCGCATATTTCGGAGACATTAAAATACTGCGCAACAGCCTTTCGGAAATAGGCAGGCGACCGTTCCGCAGCGACAGCGCCCACGCACTGTGCGTAAGCTTCCCGCAAACGCTCGAAATCGCGGGCAATATCCTCACCCGCACATACGGCTCCGGAATATTCGTCTTTATGGGGAAGGAAAGCGGCTCCCGCAAAGATGCCCCGTTCGCGCGCGCGCTGATACACCACAACAAGGTGGATCAGCCCCTCCTCGCAGCCAACGACTGGGGAGGCATCGAGACCTGGCAGGGAGGCCCGTTCTACGTGTACAACAACATCTCGAAAGACCCGGGCGGATATTGGAACTGGGCCGCCAGAAACAAACCCGGCAGCGCACGTCTCGGATTCGCTTATTATCTGGACGGCTCTTTCAAAAACTACCTGTTCAACAACATCGCATGGGGTCTCGACAACGATCCGTCCAGCAAATACTGCAACAAAACCGCCTTCTACTGCGCCGTCCCGACCGTACTTAACGCATTCTTCAACAACACGGTTCACAAATTCCGAGAAGGCTCCGAATGGTCACCGGCCGGAGGAAGGCAGCTTTACCTCGGAAACGTCTGGAACGACATTTCCGGTACCGTTTTCATACACGGGAAGCAGAAAGAGGATGCCGCCGCGCGCTACGACGCGTACGAGCACGGAACATGCGCGTACTCCCGCAACGTATTCTCCGGCTCTCCCCCCGAACACACCGGCATTATCGAAGGCCTCCTCCCGTCGTATTCAGACCTGAAAGACTTCTCCGCAGCCGCCGTCAGGGCGGGAATGTACGCATACGGCGTCGGTCATGTCTCCCCCGGGCCGGCCTTAATGAACCCGGACAACGGGGACTTCAGACCGGCCGCCAGCCGGAATCCCGCAGATACGGCTGTAAAATTCTTCGTTCCATGGCCTCTTTTCAAAACCGTCGGAGAATGGCATTTCCGCAAAAACCCCGGAGACCCTGCAACCGTGCTCGACGAACACTGGTGCATGTCTCCGGCCGTATCCGAACGTGAAACGTACCGGCTCCTGCCCAGAAACGACCTGAAGGGCAAGAACATTTCAGCCGAAAGCTATTCCGCCGGCCCTCTCGAAGACTGGTGCCTCAGCGCGCTGGACTTCAGCGCAGACCGTGGCACGGTGCTCACACTGCCGCCGAAGAAAAAAGCCGCTCCTTCTGCACAAGCCTCCTCCGCACAAGCCTCCTCCGGCGCAAATTCCGCGCCCGCAGTTCATTGCCCTGCCGACTGGCTGGAAATCACCGCCCCGCAGTCCCTTGCGCCTGACTGCGAATCAACCGTAACGGTCAGACTGAAGAAAGACATTCCGGGCCAGAAAATCATGGTTCATCTGCACTGGCTTAAAAACGCCGGCTGGGGCGGGTTCGACACAATGTCGGCATTCACGCCCGACGCCTCCGCGGGGAAGACCTTCAGCTTCAGACTGAAACCCGGCATGCACGAAGGCCTCGATTCATACTCTCTGCTCGTGGGCTTGTCTCCGGACGGCTCATGGAAGGACGTCTCCGGAAGCGTTTCCGTCAAGATACCGCTCATAAAACCTGATGCGGCGGCGGTTCCCGCCGAATTCCCGAGCCCGTACGACACCGGAGGCTGCGGATTCATCGTAGAGGCCGTTTTCCGTACCGGCGACACCCGAAGCAAGTCTTCCATCGTATCCTGTATCGGAGAGCGCGGTTACGAACTGGGATTCGACGGCTCCGGACAGCTTGCCTTCCGTGTAAAAGCGGACGCAGAGGCCGCCGTCCGCGCTCCGGTGTCGACTTCCGAGTGGACTCACGCCATCGCAGAGTGCGACCGTGAGGCCGGAATGCTGCGAATCTACCTCAACGGCAGACTGACCGCTGAAAAAAAGATGGACATATCAGGCTACGCGGCGCATTCCGGCTCCCTTTCCGCAGGAAAAGGCTTCACCGGAAGCCTCGAGTTCCTGCGCATTGCGCTCGGGACACTGAAAGACTCGCACACGACCATAGAAGAACTGTACGCATGGGAATTTGACGGGCCGTTCCTGCGCGATTTCACAGGCAGGAAATCCTCCGCGGGCAGGCCAGCCGGAGCCGTAGACTACGCTCAATAACGCCTCGCTGAGCGCGGGCTTTTCACTTAGCCCGGCGGTGGTACATCGTTGCGCCTCGCCCGCTCCCGCACGTATGCCTCACCTCGCGTTCAGCCGGATCGGCCGGCTGCATATCAATAGCGCCTCGCCGCGCGCGAGCTTTTCACCGCAGCGGAGAGTGAGAAAAGAATATCCATGCGAGCATTTCATCGTGCCCGGCAGACAGCGGCATTCCGCGCCATGACCGTCCCGCCGCGCCCTCAGCAGCGGACGGCGGGGCGGCATACACCCACCCCTGCGCCTCGGACTCCGCCACGGCGAAACGCGTTCAGATCATGAACTGCGAGAAATCACCCCTTGGGACTACCGGCACATCATTATCGCTCGGGCGTGCGCTGCGCAGGAATGTCCTGACCGTCACCGACCGGCGCTCCCCGCTGTCCGCATACGCCGCGCATATCAACTCCGCAGAATGCATGTCTTCCGCATTGGCCGCATTTACCGCCAGCACTGAAGGACCCGGCACAAACGGGGTCCTCAGAATCGCGTCATGCACGGACGCCAGAGAACGAAGCGCCTCATTGTCGCTCCTGTTGCGTCCCACCACGACCAGCGTCCCGCCGGGAAGCCTGAAGTGGCGTCCGTAATTCAAAACCCGCACCAGCCTGAAATCGTCCAGCCCCTCATGCTCCTTGAGATTGGCCAGCCGCTTTGAGTATCCCGATTCCGTAAGCTTGCATCCTCCTGCCGGAGAAGGATAAGACTTTATGCCGTATTTTTCCGCAAGCTCCATCTGCGGCTTCCTGTTGCGCCCCTCAAGCCCGAGAAGCTTGGAGCGGTCCACCAGCCCTGCGCGCTCCGGATACGTCTCCTCGAGGAGCAGAGCGCTCAGCGGCCGCAGCAGCCTGTCTCCCAGTCCCGACGACTTGCGGACAGCATTCATGCCCGCCCGCTGCTGAGACATCGGGCGCTGCCCGAGCACCTCTCCTGTACATACAAAGTCAAATCCGAGCTTTTCCATAAGCTCCCCGGCGCGCCTTATCATCGCCGCATGACAGTCGATGCATGGATTCATGCACGAGCCAAAACCGTGCGGCGGATCCTTGATCAGCGCCACAATGTCCGGCGTAAAGTCCACCACATGAACCTTGACCCCGAGCTTCTCCGCCGAACGAACTGCATCCGATGCCCGCCCGAAAAATGGGCTGTCAAAGATCACTGCTTCCACATGAACGCCCTGTTCAGTGAGGACCCGTACGGCCAGCTGGCTGTCGAGACCGCCTGAAAAAAGACTCAGGCCCCTGCCCTTCCTGCCGGAGGGTGCTGGCGCTTCAGACAAATTTTCCATAATTGCTAAACCATCAGGCAGCGGCTGCACGCCGCTCCGCCATTATCAAGACGCCGCGGCGCTTCCGCGAATTTCCTTCCAACGGGAATACGCTTCATCCCATTTCTCGCTGCTCTGCGTATCCGGGCGCCAGTATTGCTTTTCGATAGACTCATTCACAAGATTGCGGCCCTGGCCGAAATCGGATATGTCCCCCAATCCTTTCATCTGGGCGAGGGCGTTGCCCATTGCCGCTCCCTCCACGGGCCCGCACTCCACCTCCACCCCGAGCGCGTCGGCTGTAAGCTGGCAGTGCATAGCGTCTTTCGTTGCGCCGCCTATCATATTGAGGGACTCGAGCGCGCCGCCCGTAAGCTGCTGGAGCTCGCTCCAGACCTCGCGGTACCTCATCACCACGCCTTCCATAGCCGCCCTGAAAAGCTGCCCCCGCGACGCCTCAGTTTTCTGCCCGGTGCTGCCGAAGTAACGCATAAATTTTCCGGACATATCGCCCGGCGACTGGAACTCGCGGAAGTCCGGATCAATGAAGAACCCGAACGGTTTCTCCCTCATTGCCTCGCGCATCAGCTCCTCAAAGCCGGTGTCGCAGCCGTCCTGCGCGCGCCAGTCCTCCCTCAGCTGCTGCACAAGCCACATCCCCGTGCAGTTCTTGAGAAAGCGGAACGCCCCGTCTACGGAGGCTTCATGCGTATAAGACAGCTCGTACGACAAATCGTTTATCACGGCATGGGACGCCACCACGCCCATCAACGCCCAGGTTCCGGTGGCAATATAGCCCCACGAACGGCCTGAAACAGCCGGCACCGAGGCCACAGCGGAGGCCGTATCGTGCGACCCGACGGCCACCACGGGAACCCCTTCCAACCCTGATACCCCGCGCACCGGCCCTAAAATCGTCCCGGGCATTACGGTCTTGCGGAAAAGCCGCTCCGGTATCCCCAGAACGCCGAGCAGTTCCCCGTCCCAGTCCCGCGTGCCGGCGTTTACAAGCTGCGAAGTGCTGGAAATCGTGAATTCGTTCTCCATCGCACCGCAAAGCGCATAGTTCAAATAATCCGGCACAAACAAAAGTCTGTCGGCAAAGTCTATGAGAGAACACGGCTCGCGTGACTCGGAGTAAAGCTGAAACACGGTGTTGAACGGCATGAACTGTATCCCGGTCCTGTCATAGAGCCGCCTTCTGCCGGCGATGCTGAAGACCTTTTCCATCGTATCCGGAGAGTTCCTCGAATCTCTGTACGCATATGGAAGCGAAAGCATTCGCCCGGCTTTATCGACGAGCACATAGTCCACGCCCCATGTGTCAATCCCGACGGAAGCCACGTTCCCGCCGTATTTGGCCGTCGCCTCGGCGAGACCGGCCCTGACATCGGAAACGAGCCTCGGTATGTCCCAGAAAATATGCCCGCCAAGCTCCACCGGCGCGTTGGGGAACCTGCACACCGTCTCGGCATTGAGCCTGCGCCCGTCGTAGGAGAGCGCGATCACACGCCCGGACCCCGCGCCAATGTCCACTGCAAGATACGTCTTTGCTTTCATTTCCGCCCGCTTTCCTGCCCGTTCTAATTCTCTTTTTCGCTGATAAACATCTTGTATTCCACCGAATCCACAAGCGCCTGCCAGGACGCCTCGATAATATTCGGAGAAACACCCACGGTGCCCCAGTGCGAAGCCCCGTCGGAAGATTCTATGAGCACCCTCGTCACCGCCTTTGTCGCCTCCTCAGGATCAAGAATCCTCACCCTGAAATCGGTGAGCACCACGTCGGAAATCTCCGGGAAGAACCTCGAGAGCGCCTTGCGCAGCGCCCCGTCCAGGGCTTCCACCGGGCCGCACCCCTCCGCTGCGGTATGTTCCGTGCGGCCGCCTACTTTCACCTTCACCGTCGCCTCGCTCACACACGGCTCCTGCATCCCTGTCTTCTCCACAATCACGCGGAACCCTTCCAGCTCAAAGAACGGCTTGTGCTGATGAAGCACCTTCTGCACGAGCATCTGGAACGAAGCGTCCGACGACTCAAAGGAGTACCCCTCCTTCTCCCGCCGCTTGATTTCGCCGAGGATGCTTTTCACCTCGTCTTTGGATATTCCGGCCGCGCCCAGCTGCTTCATGCGGTACAATATATTGGACCCGCCGGACAGTTCGCTTACAAGGATTTTTCTCGTATTCCCTACCGCCTCAGGCGGCACATGCTCGAAAGACCTCGGGTTGCGCTGCACCCCGGCCACGTGGGCCCCGGCCTTGTGACTGAACGACGCCTCTCCCACGTAGGGCGCCCGCGCGTCGGGACGCTGGTTTACCAGGCCGTCCACATACAGAGAAAACTCCCTCAGCCCGCGCAGCCTGCCGGGCGTGACGCAGCGCCTGCCCATCTTCAGCTCAAGTGTGGGGATAAGCGTAGTCAGGTTGGCGTTGCCGGTCCGCTCTCCGTAACCATTTACGCATCCCTGCACCAGCGAAGCGCCCGCCCTCACGGCCTCGACACTGTTCGCCACGGCCATGCCGGAATCGTTGTGAGCGTGGATGCCTACCACGAGCCCCGGGAATTCTGACGCCACGCGCGCCGTCACGTCATGTATCACGTGAGGCAGCGTGCCGCCGTTGGTGTCGCACAGCGTCAGCGACTCCGCCCCCGATTCGGCCGCCGCATGGAGCATGCGCATAGCAAACTCCGGATCGTCCGCGTAACCGTCGAAAAAATGCTCCGCGTCAAAAAACACGCGGCGTCCGCGTTCCTTCAGATACGCGACCGTCTCCGCTATCATATCGTAATTTTCCGATGCATCCGTACGCAGCACGTCCCTCACATGGAGCATCCATGCCTTGCCGTAGATGGTGCATACCGGCGTCTCCGCGGCGAGAAGCGCCTGCGTAAACTGGTCTTCGTCCGGCTTTATCCCGGCGCGTCTGGTGGAACCGAAAGCACATATTGTCGAAACGGAAAACGTTTCGCGCGCGACAGCCGAAAAGAACGCCCCGTCGCGCTCATTGGATCCTGCGTACCCGCCTTCTATATACGACACTCCGAGGTCGTCCAGCGCGTGTGCGAAACGAAGCTTCCCATCATCGGAAAACGTTATGCCCACCGCCTGCGACCCGTCGCGCAGGGTGCTGTCGTAGATATCCGTGCGAAGCTGTGTCCCGTCAGACATTTGTCAGCCGTTTCCCCGCATACGGATCGTTGGCAAAAAGCTCGTCGTACAACGCCCTGACCGCCTTCACCAGATCCTCTTCGCGGATTCCGAACATCATGCTTATCTCAGACGATCCCTGATTGATCATCTGCACATTCACCCCGGCTCTCGACAGCGCGCCCCATATGCGCTCTCCAACGCCGACCGTGCACCGCATGCCTTCCCCGACCGCCATTATTACGGCCAGCCCGGCCTCGTACGAAACTTCGTCGGTCTGAAGTTCGCGCCCTATGCGTTCCATAATGCGCTCCCTCACCCCCGGACGGAAGAGTTCGTCGCGCATTATGACCGACACATTGTCCACTCCGGCAGGTATCGATTCGAAAGAAATTCCCTCGTCCGCCAGTATGCCGAGAAGTTTCGAGACGAACCCGACCTCCCTGTTCATCATGTACTTGCTCACGTAGAGTGTGCCGAAACCCGCCGCACACGCCAAACCCAGCACACGCCCCTGGATCGTCCTGCGGCGCGGAAGCACCATTGTCCCGGGTTCGTCCGGCCGGTTGGTATTGCGGATGTTTATCGGTATCTCCGCACGTATCGCCGGCATAACCGCCTCATCGTGAAACACCCCGAAACCGGCGTACGACAATTCGCGCATCTCGCGGTACGTCATCTCGCTTATGCCTTCCTTCACCTCCGGAACAATCCTCGGATCCACGGGGTAAACGGAGTCCACATCCGTGAAATTCTCGTACACGTCCGCCGAAACCGCCGCCGCAAGTATGGCTCCGGTTATGTCGGAACCGCCTCGCGAGAATGTCACTACCTGACCCGCACGCGTATATCCGAAAAATCCGGGGAACACCACAATCCCGCTCTGCGAAAGAAGGTACTTCGACAGCAGCTCCGGAGACTCCGGCAGCAGCTGTGCGTTGCCAAACTCCTCGGAAAGCAGCATCCCGGCCTCGCGCGGATCGGCGTAAACCGCGGCATGCCCCGCCGCACAGAAGGCCGCCGCGCAAAACCGCGCGGAAAACTCCTCCCCCAGAGCCTTCACCCCGTCCGTAAACGCCGCGGGGCTCCTCTTCGAGGAAGCCAGTCTCTTCGCCAGGCCCGATCTCACGTTTTCCATAAGATCCTCCGGCAGACCCAGCTCACGGCGGATCGAATCAAACCTCGACACCACCCTCTCCACCGACTCCACCGCGTCCTCCCCCGCAAGAGTGCGCGCGGCACAGGAAATAAGCATATCCGTGACCTTCTCGTCGCCGGCAAATCGTTTCCCCGGAGCCGAAACGACAACCACCCTGCGATCAGGGTCGCTCACTACTATGTCAATAACCTTTTTTATCTGTGCGGCGCTCGCCACCGAACTTCCGCCGAATTTACATACCTTCATCGATTTCCCTGCCTCGGGCCGCAGCCCGCATTCTCATTTCACTCCGTTAGAATCCCGTCAGACTCGCCCCGGCAGACGACACCAGCGAATTCAGCTTCGAAAACCATACGTTGAGGTTCTGCGGCATCTTCATCCCAAGCAGCACCTCGGAAAACTCCATCGCCCTGTACCTGTCCCGTAAGGACTCATCGTCGAAAGACTGTGTGCCGGTTGCCAGCCTGGAGTCCAGAAAGGAAGCCTCCAGCCGGCGGAAAAACATCGAATCCTCGTCCGCCGCACACGCCACAAATCCGATCCCGCTTCCGAATTCCAGAGCAGACACTATATCGTGGATATCGTATTCATCCAGTACGCACGCGCTCATCCCGATCCCCTGCGCCCGCGTCACATAGTCCACAGCCCTCACCGGATTGCCGAGCAGGTACCTCGCGCGAGCCCCGCGCTCCTGCGTAACCACCTCGTCGCAAAACTCACAGAACCTCGCCATCTGACGCCCGGACTCACCCGCGGACAGCACGCACGAGAACCGCTCCACGTATCCGGGCACTTCCGTCCCCCCCTTTTCCGGCGTCCGGTCCTTCCAAGCGGGCGATGTCCCGAAGTACAGCCGGTCCGCCGAGTTCAGCACCTGGTCGGTCTCCCCGCAGAACCACAATCCCGGCAGCGACAGCTCGCACGAAATCCGCATTCCCGTCCCCGACAACGCCGGATTCGACGTCAGAAAACCGAATTCCGGACTTTTCGCAAAATCCAGCTTCCTGGCCAGCGCCCCCGCTATGCCGTCCGCCGTCCTGAATGCCCCGTCCGGATCCGGCGCCGCCACATAAATCGCGGTGTGATCCTCCAGATTCACAGCCGCCACCGCGAACGTGTCCGGCTCCACGCAGTTGAGCTCCACCAGATAAACGCCCTTCCGGTCCCACTCCGCACCGTCGGATAGCATCCCTCTGGACTCAAATATCCCGAAACTCCCGCACGTGCGCAAATCCTCTCGGCCGGACACAATCTTCCCGCCGCGGAAAAACCTGCACTTCAGTCCCGCTATCGCACCGGACAGCTTCTCGCCCACAGCCGCAAGCCTCTCCTCCGGACACCTCCCCGGGAAAACCTCGTCTGCCAGATTCCGGCGGCATTCTGCCACGCCGCCCCTTAGCACATTGCGCGCGTCGACCTTCGACGGCCACTTCCTTCTCTTCACTCCGGACCCCCTCCAACGTCGGACGCAGACAGCTTCCTTATCTCATCGCGCAGAAGCGCCGCCTCCTCAAATCTCTCCGCCTCAACCGCCTCCTTCAACTTCTTTTTCAGCGAATCCACGTCTGACGAGGCTCGCGAAGACTCCGACATCTCCGAAATCGATACCGGAATAATAGAGCGGATGTCCCCCGCAAACACCGTATAGCATGCCGGACAGCCCGCCATACGCGTCTCACGGAATGCCTCGCGCGACAGCCCGCATACCGGGCAGACGCCCTCCGAAATCTTTTCAATCGGCGCATGCAGCCCCGGCAGCCCCAGACTGAAAAGCACATCCGTCAGGGACGACACTCCGCCGTGAGGCGCCTGTCTCGCGCAAAGCTCGCACACGAACAACTCCCGCGTCTCTCCGTCCACGTCACGGCGAATGGCCTTTACGGCATCGTTCAAATGGCATATTTCACACTTCATAACAAATCTCTCCCGACCTGCCTCCAACGCACATTCTCCGCGTCCGGGCGCGTCCGGCTGAAACTCTGTCAGCACACCGGCCCCGTAAAACCGGCGATCGCTGTATTATGCCATACGGCGCACTTTTCGTGCAACAGCCTTGTTTTTTGTCCATGCAGCGAGTCCCTGCAAAAAAATTGCAGACGTTTCTCTTGCAGCTCGTCTTTGTCGAAGCCGCGGCAGCAGCGCAAAAGCGTCCACGCCTCCGCCCCCATGCAGGGAACCCGACCTGCGCGTCATTCCACGCCGGGAATGCGCCTGCGGTGTGCCCCCCATACCGGTTCCGTAAAAAAAACGCACATCCGGATAGCTGCGCAAAAAAAGGAACGGCGTTCCTCAGCGGAGCGCCGTTCCTGTGAATTCGCTGTCCGCGAGCTCAAAGCCCGCTAAGACTGCCGCTAACTCACTTCGTGGCCTTGATCTTAATGAACATGGCGTTCTTGTCAGCGCACGGCACCATGAATATGATGTCGCTTCCATCCTGCTCTGACAGAGTTCCATCGACCTCGGCGAACACGCCGCCCAGAGTCTCGGAGGCCACCGCACTGTAGGTCGACCCGTCCGTCGGAGCTGCCACACGCACAGTGAAGTACTGCACTCCCTCTTTCTCAGAGAACCCGACCGCACCTTCGCCGCCGTCTCCCGGCTTGATTACCGGAGCAACAGGATCTCCACCGCCCGTTCCGCCAGGCATGCCGCCATAGTACAGCGTCACAACTGCCGAAGCCGTTTCAGGATCAGTGAATATGGCGCCGGAGTTGAAATAGAGATCGGTATCATACGTAACCTTGCCGTCAGCCGGAGTAAACGCCCCGTCACTGTAGGTATAGGTGAACGTCTCGCCGCCGTAAGCTATCGACAGTCCGGCAAAGCCCGACGCGTCCTCAAAGTACAGAGTGAACTGCTGACTCGTATTGCTCGTCCCGGAGTCCGTATGAACATAATCAGTCACGGTGCCGCTGACGAACTCTTCGCCATGCTTGACCTGGACTTCAAACGTATAGTTCACATCGAACGGCTCAGCCGCAGATTCCGTGGAAGCGGCGAAGTTGTCAACCTTTCCGGTACCGCGGAAAGAAACGGAGCTTAGCTTCCTTTTGCCCGCAGAACCGAACACGCCGACATTCGCGACCTCGATGTAATTCTGAGCAACACCTCCATAATACGCTTTGAATTCCACTTCGTCGACGAAGAACTGAACGCGCGGATTCGCCAGGGAATAGTCAATCTCAATGCGGAGATGCGCCCAGGCGCCGTCGGCAACGCTCTTCACTCCAGCCGGATCCTTAAGTTCAACCCAGTCGTTGTCTCCAGCGACGGAGGCCCAAGCGCAGAGAACCGTACCCGTGGTCACGCTGGCGTCAGAAGGATCGACCAGACGCTTCAGGTAGACGGCAGTCTGAACCTCGCTCTCTCCGAAGTTGGACGGAGCGGTGTCGGAACCAACAAAGTAGATGTCCGAGTCAAGGTACGTCACCAAACCTTCGGCAGACGCATTCAAAGGCGTCCACGTGAGGTCTGTTCCCTGCGTGTCAAGCTCAAGATAGTTGCCCGTCGACACGGAGGTGTCATTCGTGACCTGAGACAGGCCCTCTTCATTGGCGGTCCATGTTCCATTATATGTGCCGGACGGCTCGTTTGTGAACGCAGCAGGACCCAGCGCATACTGCTCGAAGTCCACATCCCACCACGAGACTGCCTCCTGAGCGGATGCGAACTGCGACGCGATACCGGCGATACCGGCCAGCGCCGCCATTTTCAGAACTTTTGATACCTTCATGTATCACTCCTGGTTTATTTTCTTTTTCAGATGCGTTATGACACAAAGCCAATACGCAGTTAACTTGGGTGAGTTTATAATACGCAACCCCAACAGTCAACTCAAAATTGGTGGAATCGGCGGAAAAATTCCAATCCGACAGTTGGACAAAAAAGAACTTGAAAAAAAGTACGAAAAAACATACCCTGTCGTCCCCGTCGTTATTGCGCCGTGCGGCTGCAGCGGCCCGCCGGCGCAACCGGTTCGCCCGGTTGCGGCCTGCATTTTTGCAGCATGCGGCATACGTGCCGCAACATGAAAGTTGATTGTGGTCTTTTGTTTAACGAAACATACGTGAGGCGATTGCATATGCCGACATTTGAAACAAACCGCCGCGACAGCGGCTTGACGCGCACACGCCGCAGGGAGGAAAATCCGTCGCACGTTCTGCCGGACATTCGCGCGCTTTTGTCTTACTGCCGCGGAAACACCGCAGCAAAGTCCCGTCTTTTTTCGTTTGGCGCCGCGCTGCTCGGGATTCTCCTGCTGCCGGCCGGATGCGGCGGAGAGCCGGCAAAGTCCAACGGCGCTGGTTTCGCTGTGCCCGAAGACCTCAACAAACCCGATTGCGTGATCGGCGTGCCGCAGGGACCGGCCGCCATGCAGGCGGGAGAGCGTTTTTTCAACCGGGCCCAGATAAAATATTTCAATTCTCCGTCGGACGGATATACCGCCGTTAAGCACAAGAAGATCGACGCGTTTGTCTTTGACAGGCACAGCATGGAATACGCGGCGAAATCCGATCCGGACCTTGCGATCCTGCCATCCGGCATCGCCGAAGAACACATCGTCGTAGGAATGCCGCTCAAACACGGGCAGCTGCTCGAAGAGGTCAACCGCTTCATCGCCCGGTACAGGGCGGACGGCACGTACAAGGACATGTACAGCCGCTGGTTCTCGGAAAATCCTCCGCCGATGCCGGAAATCCCTGTTCCGGAAAACCCGGCGCGCCGCCTGAAAGTCGGTACCGAGGGACTTAACGAACCGATGAACTTCTACAGCGGAGACGGCGACCTGACAGGCTTCGATATGGAATTCGTCAAGCGCCTTGCTCTCTTCCTGAACGCGGAAGTCGAAGTAACTGCCACGACTTTCGATGCGCTTATGCCTGCCGTGGAAGCAGGCAGGATAGACCTTCTGGTCGCAAACCTCAACGGAACCCCGGAGCGGCGCGAAAGGATGCTCATGTCCGACGACTATGTGGACTCTGCCATAAGCGTCATGGTTCACAGCGGGAATCTCGCAGAAAGCAGACAGGTCGATGCGATAACAGACGTGGGAGACCTTTCCGGCAAGCGCGTCGCCTACTTGACCGGATCCTGCTACAGGCAGCTTACCGAGGATCTGGTTGACGGGGTGAAATTTCTCTCATTCTCCGATCATAATTCAGGCGTACAGGCACTGCGTTCAAACAAGGCCGACGCCGTGCTTGTCAATCAACCCGTAGGCAGGCTGTTCGTTTCCCGCTTCCCGGATGAAATTCAGATCGCATGCTCTTTCTCCGAAGATTTCTACGGGATTGCTTTCCGCAAAGGCTCACCGCTCACCGAGCAGGCAAGCGCGGTCATCCGCCGGCTCAAAGAATCCGGAGAGCTTGCGGAACTGTCCGACAAGTGGTGCGGAGCGGACTCTGCAAAGAAAAACATCCCGGACTTTACAAAACGCCCGGGGTTCACAGGTAAAAATGGAACGCTCAGGTTCGCCGCGGAACCGACCATGGAACCGATGTGCTATGTCGGACAGGGCGGCGAACACCTCGGCCTGGACGTGGAAATCATGCAGCGCGTGGCAAGCGCCTTGGATATGAAGTTTGAATTCGTTCCCATGAACTTCGGCGGCCTTATCGAAGCGCTGGTTTCCGGCAAGGTCGACGCCGTAGGCGGGGCGATGTCCATCACAGAAGAACGGAAGGAGAAAGTCGACTTCGCCGAAAGCCACTACGCCGGAAGCATCACTGTTCTGGCACGGAAAAATGCAGAAAGAACCTCCGCTATCACTGCATTTTCTCAGCTCAGCGGCAAGCGCATCGGGATTTTGTCCGGCACCACTATGGACCGGATCGCGCAGGATACTTTTCCGGACTCCGAACCCGTCTATTTCAACTCTTTCCCTGATCTTCCCATCGCCCTCGAATCGGGAAAAATCGACGCTTTTCTCATGGAGGAGCCTCAGGCCAGGCTGCTGGTCAGACAGCGCCCCAAGCTCCGGATGCTGCCCGGTAAACTCTCCTCCGACGAATACGCCTTCCTGTTTTCATTCGCCGAAAGCGAGCTCTGCAGCTCATTCAGCGAACAGATCAGGAAATTGAAGGCTGATGGGACACTGAACGAGCTGGACAAAAAATGGTTCTCCGGAACCCCTGATGCACAGGCCATGCCGGCTCCGCTCCCAAATCCTCCGAATGGAACCCTGCGCTACGCGACGGTGCCGCAGCTGGAGCCTTTCACGTTCCTGCGCGGAGGACAAGTCGCCGGCTACGACATCGAGGTGGCGCAGCGTGTGGCGTCAAGTCTCGGGTACGCGCTGGAACCCGTCATAATGGACTGGGGAGGCTATCTAGACGCAGTCGCCTCGGGAAAGGTGCGTTTCGGAGTCGGCTGTACCACCGTCACGGAAGAGCGCAAGCAGAAGATGCTCTTCTCGGAACCGAACTACAGCGGAGGAGTCGTGGTGATCGTCGCGCAGGACGGCGCCGCCGGTGAAGCCGCCGGAGGCGGAAAATGGTTTGCCGCGGCGGCAGAGGCATTCGCTTCAAGTTTTGAACGGACGTTCGTCCGGGAGGATCGCTGGAAACTGATTCTGGAAGGTCTGAAGGTGACTGTACTCATCACGGTCCTTTCCGCAGTATTGGGCACGCTGCTGGCATTCGGAGTCTGCGCCATGCGCCGTTCAAAAAAACGGCTCGTGTCCGGTATCGCCCGCGGCTACATTGCCCTGATGCAGGGAATGCCGATCCTTGTGATACTGATGATCCTCTACTACGTTGTCTTCGCCAAGGTGAACATTGATGCGGTCACGGTCGCGGTAATCGGCTTCTCGCTGAACTTCGCGGCCTATGCCGGAGAGATGTTCCGGAGCGGAATCAACGGCATTCCCAAGGGTCAGATGGAAGCGGCACTTGCCCTTGGCTTTTCCAGATACGCGGCGTTCCGGAAGGTGATACTTCCGCAGGTTCTGCGGCGTATCCTGCCGGTTTACCGCGGCGAGTTCATCTCAATGCTGAAAATGACGTCCATCGTCGGATATATCGCTATTCAGGACTTGACTAAGATGAGCGACATCATCAGGAGCCGTACATACGAAGCGTTCTTCCCGCTGATCGCCACCGCGATTATCTACTTTGCCGCCGCGCATCTGCTGGCATCCGGCTTGACGTGGCTCGAGTTCCGTCTTGACCCGCATAACCGGCGTTCCCGCGCGAAAGGAGGAAAAATCCGATGATTTCCGTCAAACACCTCTGCAAAAGCTATAATGGTGCTCCTGTGCTACGCAACGTCAGCGCGGAGATCGGCCGCGGAGAGATCATCTCCATCATAGGTCCGTCCGGAACCGGGAAAAGCACTTTCCTGCGATGCCTGAACCTTCTGGAGCATCCGGATGCGGGAGAGATACTGGTGGGCCACACCAATCTCCTTGATCCGGGGACGGATGTGCCGGAACTGCGGATGAAAATGGGAATGGTGTTCCAGCAGTTTAACCTTTTTCCTCACATGACCGTGCTGGAGAACATAATGCTGGCGCCATGCACTCTGCGCAGAATCCCGCGCACGAAAGCCCGCGAAAAAGCGCTGGAACTGCTAAAGACGGTCGGGCTCCTGGACAAAGCCGAGGCCCTGCCTGAAGAACTTTCCGGCGGACAGCAGCAGCGTGTCGCCATCGCCCGGACGCTGGCAATGGAACCGGAAATCGTTCTTTTCGACGAACCGACCAGCGCCCTCGACCCGACGATGGTGAACGAGGTGCTCACCGTAATACGAAATCTGTCGAAAACCGGCATCACAATGATAATCGTGACTCATGAGATGCGTTTCGCCCGGGATGTCTCCACGCGGGTGCTTTACATGGACGAAGGCATCGTCTACGAGGAGGGAACCCCGCAGGAAATCTTCGGCAGCCCCAAACGGCCCAGAACACGCGCCTTTATCCGCAGGATGGACATGCTCTGCTTCGAGCTCGACAAGTTCGACTTCGACCTTTATCATTTCCGCAGTGAGGTTGATGATTTTGCCGTCCGCCAGATGATGGAACAGAAAAAACGCAATGCGATCCAGCTCGTACTCGAGGAGCTCATCGAAAACATCCTCTTCCCGCGCATGGAGAAGACCCAGCTCGAAATCGGCATCTCCGCCGAGTCCGGAGAAGCTGAAATCCGCGCCCTGTGGACAGGGCCCGCCGAAAACCCGCTCAATGCGGATGACGAAGCCGGCCAAATGGCCCGTATGATACTCAGTAAACGCTGCTCACAGCGGGAGTTCGCACAGGAAGACAGCCGGAACATATTGACGCTGAAACTGTTTGGAGAAACAAAATGAATCTTTCAATGAAGAAGAACGAAGACGGGACCGTCCTCACCGTAATTGTCGACGGCAGCATTGATACGGTAACCGCACCGGAGCTGGAAAACAGGCTCGAAGGCGCGTACGCCGGGGTGAAGGAACTGATCCTCGATTTCGCGGGCGTCGACTACGTCTCCAGCGCTGGTCTGCGCGTAATCATGGGCGCAGACCAGCGTATGAGCGGCACAGGCAGACTGATCCTCAAAAATGTCAACGAGGACGTAAGGGAAGTTTTTGAAATGACCGGCTTCGACGAACTCTTGAACATCGAATGAGGCGCTCATGGGCGGGAACATAAGAAAATTTCAGTTCTGCGGAAAAGACACTCTCCAGCTGCCCGCAAAGCGTGAAGCATTCGCCACTCTGAAAGAGTGGCTGATCTCCATCGCCGAGGAGGTGTCTCTGCCCGAAAAAACCCGGAAACAGCTGCTTATCGCCGCGGATGAGATTTTTACCAACATCGCCAGCTACGGATTCCCTTCCGGAAACGGGACCGCCGGAGTCGCAGTGGAATTCGATATGCAAAAACGCGAACTTGTCCTGACATTCTCCGACGCCGGCGTACCCTACAACCCTCTAGAGGCTCCCTCCCCGGATACATCCGTGCCGCTGGCGGAACGAAAGACCGGCGGACTCGGCATTTTCATGGTTCGCAGGCTGATGGATTCAGTGGAATACCGCCGCGAGGACGGCAGGAACGTCCTTGTATTGAAAAAACGCCTTGACTAGGGAACGCAACCGCATGAAGAAATTGTTCCAGAAGTGGCTCCTTGTTTTCGTCGCCGGTGCATTCCTGCTTACTTTCGGCGTCTCTTGGCTGATTCACAGCTCCCTGGCGCAGAAGTCGGCGCTGGAACTCCTGAGAATCAAGCTCGACGACGCTTCCAGACAGGTCGAACATACGCAGACAAATCTCACGACGGTCGTCCAGATGTCTGAAGCCTCCGCGTTGTCCAAGGCCCGGGCGCTGGCGTACATGATTGAAATGGATCCGGATGTGCTGAAACGCCCTGAGGAACTGGATGAAATCCGGCGCCGTCTGGACGTAGACCAGCTGCATGTGTCCGATGAAAACGGAATCCTTATCGCATCCATCCCCCGCAGCTACGAAGGATACGATATGGCGGGATCCGAACAGTCCGCAGAATTTCTCAGCGCACTCAAAGACCCCGGGTTCGAGCTGGTGCAGGCCCCTGCTCCGAACGGAATTCTGAAAATCCTGTTCCAATATGCCGGCGTCGCCCGGAAGGATCGCCCCGGTATCGTCCAGATCGGCTATCGCCCGGAACGCATCGAGGAGGCGATGAAGATTGCGGATGTACAGTATATCGCTTCCACATTCCGCATCGGACACAAAGGAACGCTGCGCATCACGGAAAATACGGATCCGGGAAACCGGAGGGAAAAGGTGTTTTACGAATCCGTTGACGGTTTGTCCAGCCTTTGTCTCTCAATTCCATGCGGCAAATATCTGCTCACCGGGAATCTCCCGGAAGAAGAGATGTACGTCTCGCGCAATTCTGTGCTGCAGATATTGGTAATCGCCAATCTGCTGCTCTTCGGCGTGATTTTCATTCTTGTTTCCATTTTGCTTCAGAAGGTAGTGATCAGCGGCATCTATTCTGTAAACCGCTCCCTAGAGGAAATCACCAACGGCAATCTCGAAGAAAAAATCGCCGTCAGCATCACTTCCGAGTTTCAGGAGCTTTCACATGGCATCAATTCAACCGTTTCCGCCTTGAAAAAATCCATCGAAAGCGAGGCCAGACGGATAGACGCGGAACTCGAAATGGGGCGGACTATTCAGACATCCGTGCTGCCCGTCGACTTCCCGGACAACGCGCAGTTCCGCCTTTGCGCCGGCATGTATGCCGCCCGCGAAGTCGGGGGAGATTTCTACGACTTTTTTATGATCGGCGACAGACGGCTCGCAGTTCTTGTGGCCGATGTGTCAGGCAAAGGCATCACCGCCGCGCTTTACATGATGAACTCCAAGGCTCTGCTTAAAGAGCTGATTCAGGCGGGGATATCTCCTGCCGAAGCATTGACGCAGGCCAATCTGGAATTATGCCGGAACAACAAGGCGCACATGTTCATGACCGCTTTTCTGGCGGTGCTTGATCTGGACTCCGGCAACCTCTCCTGTGTCAATGCCGGGCACAACCCGCCGCTTTTGAAACACTCCGGCGGCAGCTGGGAATACCTGCGTCTCAAACACTCCGTAGCCCTTGGCGTGACGACCAGAAAACCTTACTCGGACGTCACGGTTGAGCTGCGTCCCGGAGACCGGCTCCTCCTCTATACCGACGGTGTTACCGAAGCCAGAAACGCAAAAAACGAACTGTTTGGCGAACCCAGACTTAGAGAAACACTCAACCGCATGAACGGAACTCCGTCGGAGCTTATCGCCGAACTAAAATCTACGCTTGAGCGCTTTTCTTCCGGCGTACCGCAGAGCGACGATATCACAATGCTGGTGCTGGACTATTTTAACGCACACCATCCGTAGATCAGGCCTGCTGCACCGGAAGGAATCACGCCGTTTTGACAAAATGCAGCATGATCCCTTCCGGTTCAGCAGGCCTATGTATCTCATGAAAACTCTTACATATACTCCGGCCGCAGACTGCATACCAGCTAGCGACTCGCCCATTCTTGTATGCCGGCATTACGCATGAAAAAAAATACTACCGAAGCTGCTTTGGTGTTTTATCAGTCCTGAAATCCCGCAGGCAAAGCAACTCAGGACTGATAAACTGTCCGAAAATCGGTGTTAACCGTATATTTCACGCAGGCGTTTCACACATTCATCAACCACCCATTCATGCTGCCTCAACTTGTCAGCCACATCGTCTATGTTAATCAGCCCTGTGCACCCAAACGTCTTTGTCGTCAGCAACAGCTATCGTCATATATTCTCCTACGCCAAAACGCGAGGGTTTATCGATTGGGAACCGGCCACCCGATGTCTCCAACAGTGTTTCATGGCTCTTGTTTCGGATAGAAGATCGCTGCTCTCCGCCGCGTCCGTAAATCTTAAAGCACAGTTTTCTTTCCTCGAACTGCAGAAACATCTGACCTCTGGGAAAATCGGCAAAGTGCCGGCATGCTCCCAAAAAACCGCCTGACGGATTCGACACATACCCCCAGGAATCTATCACATTCTGCCTTCACCGCCTTGTAAAACCCCTCCCATGCGCTCTAGCCCCATTCTGACACGGACAGTTTTGTGAAGCTCTGAATCGCCTCCTCATGCGCTCTCAAATATTTGCGGTAATTGCACAGCACCTCATCGCTCCCGTGGTAGCCGTCGAGACATCCCAAAATGTCTTTGCGCAGAACAATGCGGTATCCGGCATTCTCGACTTCCTTCAGTATTGAGCTGGGCTCATTTCCCGTTTTGACATAAGCAAAGTATTTGGCGCGATCGGGATACTTCTCTTCAACAGTTTTTTTGTAGCGCCTAAGCTGATCATCGTGAATAGTTGTCCCTGTTTTACCTTCGATGACAAAAAATACGTCATCATTGATCTCTGCCCAAATGTCGATATTGCACCATTGCCTGCCGACTTCGACCGTTTTAACCTCCAGATATTCTTTTCCAGTCAGCATCCTGATGAAACTTAACGCCGTTTAATGCAGCCCCTTGTCCTTCTGTACGTACTTGTGATCTGCCCATGAGAGCAGCCGCGCGAACATGGCGTCCTGGCTGAGCTCATATGTTGCAAACGAAAAAATGTTTGGGGCGCCTGTCCATTCCATTTTGAGGCTTCCGGCTGTAAGATTCTGCGGAGCTCGTTTAATTTGGGGCCGATACTCTGCATATGCTCCTTCAGGAATTTCTGCAGAGTATCTTTCATTTCTTCCATTTTATAAAACTTCTGCAGTACACTTGTTCTGCCCGTAGCGGCAGAACAGACAAGAATGGCCAAGTCAAGCACACACGACAATGGCAACTCCTCTCCCTGCCTTGACCATCGTACTTTCTTTTCTTCCTCTCCATCCCCCATCCACCGCCAGATCTTAGCAGACAGATCCTCCTTGTCCCAAGTTGACTGCCCGATATCCATGAAATGTGCATCGTCACATCCAGCCTCCGCATCTGTTTTTTCATAGTCAACGGTCAAGATAGGCCAATGGCTCCTCATCGGCGCACGACGAAATGTCTTTATAGTGAAATCCTACACGATCTTTAAACATTATATTGTAATATTAATGATTATTATGGCGTATTGTATACTCTGAAGAGGCTTTTTTTTAACAGATATTCCGCTATAACCGTCAAATGGTAAGCCTCATAAACTTTCGGATTGCATCTTTTACAAATGCTGATATATTCCGAGAACGTCGGATGCTTCTGGAACCAGAGATGAAAAGAAGGCAAAGCCGTTGTCTTTCAACGATCCACGCTATTATCCGAGCCATCCGGAAAATTGAGACCCGGAATAGAACAAAAATACCAGAACAGAACAGAACAAAAATACACGAAGCCCGAAATTCTGCGCAAGTGAGAAGCAGACAATCTTCGGCGGCAAAACAATGGAGGATAACCATGTTGAAATCGATTTTCCTTGCACTCTGCATCGCTGTGAGCAGTTTCTTCTCATTTGCAGACAACAAAAACACAGCAGAATCGGGGGAAAAGTATCAACTGAGCACACATATTCTGGACGTCAATCGCGGAACTCCGGCTTCAGGAGTGCCGGTCGTCCTATTCCGACTGGAAGACGAAGGATCATCATGGACTCGCATTGCCGACGGTGTAACCGGCCGCAACGGCAGAGTCGGCAGATTTCTTCCGCATATACGCTCCAACAGAGGAATTTACAAACTGAAATTTGAAACCGGGAACTATTTCAAGGAACAGAAACTCAACTCAATTTATCCATTTGTAGAAGTCGTATTTGAAATCAAAGACGAAGAACACTATCACATTCCCATTACGATATCGGCTAATGGCTACGCCACATATCGGGGAAACTGATCCTTTCGGTAGACGGCAGAGCTTCCATTGTTCTTTCGACAGGTAAAACCCGCAGATCCTTTTAGTACGGTGCACCGCAAACCTGGCTGAATCTTCGCATGCAAGCAAAAACACTATACCCCGGCATGGAGTTCCCCTGTGAGATTTTGCGGCACCACGTCTAAAACGCGCAGCGCACGGATGCTTCCTGAGCGGAAACTTTGAAACAAAAACATCAAGTATCCGTCCGTAACATAGAAGTAAATCGGGGAACCGGATATGCCTGATTCCTTCAAAGATACCTAGGGTCTGCTGAACCGGAAGGAATCATGCTGCATTTTGCCAAAACGGCATGATGAGCGGTTCCCGCGCTATGAAAAATAGCGGCCGGAATCGGAAGAGCAAAAAAAGTTTCAGTGTTCCACAGCCAGCGGATCAAGTTCGCCGCAGGGAAGGTTATGGCGATAGCCGTTTCAGAACAATCTCTGCGCCGGGCCATAACACGTCCCAGTCCAAAGCGTCGTTTACACTGCCCAAATTTTCCCTCAATGGCATTGCGAGCTGAATTGTCAATGAGCTGCTGCTTGAGAATTTCCGGATTCACGATTTTTGCAGGCCGCCCGAGATGCGGTCCGGAAAGCCTGATCCCATGTTCTGCGCAATATCGCAGATTTTCTCTGGTGCGGAACAACTTATCTGCCGGAACAGCTTCCGGATAATGCCCCCTTCGGGCACGATAGCGTTCACAAAACATTTGCAGATCGCCGCATTCACGATCGTTCTCTTGCGCGCAATACCGCAAAGACAACGCAAAACGCCAATCCCCATCGAATATATCCCAGAATCGTATTTCTTGAAGCATGGCATTGTTATCTATGCCTATAAGACATAAATATGCATAATAAATAAGTATTTGTTATCGACTTAAGGCCGGATATAAAATAGCAAAGTCAAAAAAGGAAATCTGGTGCAAAGAAGGCAAGCCAACATTCAAACGGAAAACCAAAAAATGAGGTAATAAATGCGAAAGTTATTGTTATCTGGAATAATATTCACACTTACTTGCACAATCAATCAACTGGAGGCGAATGGAGATATGAAATCTTTGAGTGAGAAGGAAGAAAAACTTGTTGAGATTTCTATGTGCACGGCACAAGGAAAAATGCCGGAGCTCAGAAAGGCGCTTGCCGAGGGCCTTGATGCCGGGTTGACCGTAAATGAAATCAAGGAAGTGCTCGTTCAGCTTTACGCTTATTGCGGGTTCCCTCGCAGTCTGAACGCGCTTGGGAACTTCATGACGCTGCTGAACGAGCGAGAAGCGAAAGGAATCAAGGATGACGCAGGGGAACTCCCCGGGCCGCTCCCGGAGGCAAAGAGCCTGGATTTCGGCACGGCCAACCAGACGAAACTCTGCGGCGCTCCGGTCAAAGGGGAGATATTCGACTTCGCACCGGCGATCGATGAGTATTTGAAAGCGCATCTTTTCGGCGACATCTTCAGCCGGGATAATCTCGACTGGCGAACACGGGAACTCGCCACCATCGCCGCGCTCGCCGCGATGGACGGAGTCGAGAGCCAGCTTACCAGTCACATTGCCATCGGCAAACACAACGGCGTGACAGAAGCTCAGATCAACTGGATACTCGAATTTGTAAAGAGAAATTCCATAAGCGCTTTTCCGCGCGGCAAGGAAAATACCGCCTATGCGAAATATTTCATCGGAAGGTCCTATCTCGCTCCTCTGACGAGGGACAGGCGGCTCAATGTCCCGGTCTCCAACGTCACTTTCGAACCCGGCTGCCGCAACAACTGGCACCGGCACACGGGCGGACAACTGCTGATTGCTGTCGGCGGCATCGGCTTCTATCAGGAACGAGGGAAAGAATCCCGGAAGCTTGTGCCGGGCGATGTGGTGGAAATTCCGCCGGATGTCGATCATTGGCATGGCGCATCCCCCGAGAGCTGGTTTTCGCACCTCGCGATCGAATGCAATCCGGAAACCAACAAAAACACCTGGCTGGAACCGGTCTCCGACGCAGATTACAGCAAGGCGACTTCGGGAAAATGAAGATTGCGGAACTCATGAAAGAAGAGAAAGATTTCTCCTTGATCCGCAATCTCAATAATGCAGGATGCGGACCGCTTCCGATTGAGAAAATCCTTGCCCTGCATGAAATCGGCAACATCCGGGAAGAGCTGCGCCTGCCGGACGGCAGCTCAACGTTCCAGACTGCTGAAGAACGTTCATGCAGCGCAGAAAAAAAGTCGATTGTCTGAATTATCCCGTATTCAATATGAAACAGGAAAACACAACCAGTCCCAGGAGGTAGAGAATGAAAAAGAGAACAATGGCATTGATGATGGCGGCTTCTTTCTTCGGAGCGGCCGGGTGTTCGGCGGAAAGCACTGCGGCGCAGAAGGTGGAAACCGAACCCGGAAAAATCCTGATCGCCTATTATTCGTGGAGCGGCAACACTCGTTTTGCTGCGGAACAGATTCAAAAGCTGACCGAAGGGACGCTCTTTGAAATCAAACCAGCGAAGGCGTATCCGTCCGATTACAGCGCGTGCGTCGATCAGGCGAAACAGGAGTGCCGCGACGAGTTCAAACCGGAACTTGCGACGAAAGTCGATGATTTTTCAAAGTACGACGTCATCTTCGTCGGCACGCCGAACTGGTGGAGCACGATGGCGCCGCCGGTTCGCAGCTTTTTTGCCGACTACGATTTCACCGGCAAGACCGTGATTCCCTTCGTTACACACGGCGGCGGCGGAATGGCGCGCTGTGAACGGGATATGCGGAAAGTCTGCCCGAATGCGGCGTTCAGCAAGGGCGGCGCGTTTTCCGGCGGAAGCATCCGGAATGCGGCAGACGCACTGGACAAGTGGGTCAACGAGGTCGTGAGCATTCGGAAGTAAAAGAATTCCTCGTGAAAGTGATCGGAAAAATCTCCCTGCTTCTGCTGACAGCGCTTGGCATTCTTCCGCTTGCCGCGGAAGAATTTTCCGGGGAATCCACGACATTCCTTTCCGCACGTCCGGCCGGAGCGCAGAAAGAGGCCGCGCAGGCGGTTCGCGCGGCTCTCAATGGCAACTTTGAAGCACTGAAGAAAGTTCGCGCCGGCATGCTTCAGGATGCGGCTCCGCCCACCGGAGTCCGGGTGGAAAACACCCGGGTCGGGGATCGGAGAATCCGCTTCTATTATCCCGGAACCGAACCGGGGAAGACGATCGTGCTGTATCTGCACGGCGGCGGGTGGACGCTCGGAGGATTGGAGGGCAGCGCCCGTTTCTGCGGCGATCTCGCGAAGGTTTCCGGGCTGGACGTGGCGACGCTCGACTATCGCCTTGCGCCGGAGCATCGCGCTCCGGCGGCGCTGGAGGATGTGCTTGCGGCAGTCCGGATGCTCCGGGAGCGCGGATACCGGCGGCTTTATCTTGCCGGCGACAGTGCGGGCGGCAATCTCGCCGCCTCCGCCGCATGGAAGGAACGTTCCGCCATTGCGGGCGTGATCCTCTACTATCCGGTCGTGCTGGCGAAGAACGACCGTTCGGAATCATGGCGGAAATACGGAGTGGGGTTCGGGCTGGACGGAGCCTTGATGGAGGCGTTCAACGAATCGTATGCGCCTGGCGCTCTCGCGGAGGATCCGGTGGTCTCTCCCCTGCTGGCAGAGGAGTTCGCACACTATCCCGAAACGCTGATCGTCGCGGCGGAGTGCGACGTGTTGCACGATCAGGGCAGGGCGTTTGCGGAACTCCTGAAAAAGAACGGTGTTCCGGTGACGCACCGGACGCTTCCCGGAACGATTCATGCGTTCATGACCTATCCGGGTATGGGAAACGCGTATCAGGAAGGCGTGCGCCTCGCGGCGGAGTTTCTGACCGGAAAGGAGACTAAAATGAAAAACCACATTACGCCGGAGAGCATCGTGCGGATCTCGCGGATCGAAGTCGATCCCGCACAGCTTCCGGAATATCTGGCGCTGGTGACCGAATGCGGACGCGAATCCATGGCGAAGGAACCTGGAGTCTGTATGATGTATTCGATGCAGGAGAAGGCACATCCGGAACGGATCACGATTCTGGAAATCTACGCGGACCGCGCCGCCTACGAGCATCATATTCAAACGCCGCATTTTCAAAAGTACAAGCAAACAACGCTG
>CASEAR010000005.1 GCA_949285835.1 uncultured Verrucomicrobiota bacterium
CAGCGTCGGATGCCGGCAAAAATACGGCGGAAATTGAAAAAATGTCCGAGAAAGACATTGAGAAGGAGTTGATGTCTGTTTCCGACAAAATTCGCGAGCTTATGAGGCAGGTAAAGAAACTGCACGGCCGCACAGAGGCGCTGAAGAATGACAGCAGGTATTCCACGCCGGAAATTGAGAAACTGCGTGCAGAAGAGAAAAAGCTTTTGGAGGATCTGGGAACGCTGAGAGAAAAGATTCTTGAGGAAATGGAGAAGAACCCGGAAATCTCCGAAATTGTAAAAGAGGAACGTATAATCAGCAACGAAATAGAAACCTTGAGGCGGGAGCGCAATGCGCTGATAGAGAAGGTGCGCGAACAAAGAACAAACAAGAGCATGTAAATGAAAACAATTCTTTTCCAGGGCGATTCAGTTACAGACTGCGGACGCGGCGACGGAGTAAGCAACAAGAGCCTCGGCGGCGGGTACCCCGCCATGGTGGCGTCCAGACTGAAATGCGACTATCCCGATGCGGGATTCGAGTTCATCAACCGCGGAGTGAGCGGAAACCGCGTGGTCGACCTTTATGCGCGGTGGAAGATCGATTGTCTAAACCTTAAGCCGGATATTGTGTCAATACTCATAGGAGTAAACGACACTTGGCATGAATTCGGCTGCGGGAACGGGGTGGAAGTTCCGAGGTACGAACGTATCTACAGGGAAATGATCAGCTGGACCGCCGATAAGCTTCCCGGATGTACCGTGATGCTGATGACGCCGTTCATGCTTCCTGTGGGAGACGACAGGCCGGAGATGATTCCGGACGTGGCCAAGCGGCAGGAAGTCGTGGAAAGGCTGGCTAATGAGTTTTCGCTAAGGTGCGTACCCGTTCACGCAATTATGGAAGCTGCGTGCGAAAAGGCGGATCCATCCTATTGGGCCGCAGATGGTGTGCATCCCACGCCGGCAGGGCATCAGCTGATAGCGGATGCGTGGATAAAAACCGCATTGCCGGTATTGTTTCCGTAAAGGCAGAGTCAGCCGCAGACCTGACGGAAGATATATCATAAACACATACAGTTTTCCGAATTGAGTACATTCGATTCGGACATTCTGCTTGTCTTATACGACGCTCTGTGATAGAGTCAGTCTGTTAGGTGTAGGCGTATGTCGTGGCGCGATGAGATTTCCCGGGCAGGGCAGAGGATATGAAAAAGACAAAATATTGCAAAGCGGAGGGTGGTATTTCTCCAATGGCGCGCTCTTTTATCCTGTTGTCATTGTGTTTGTCGTTTTGCGTAACGGCAAACAGTGCAGAGCTTTACAAAACAAACAACGGCTCCGCCGCTTTTACGCGGCTTAATGCCGGCTCCGTACCAAGGGATGTGTTCGCGGACGAGTCGCACGTATTTGTTGCAGACAGCGGACTCAAAGCCGTGACCATATGGAACAGAGATGCGGCCGGGGCGCTCGTCGGAACTTTTCGCGGAGGGGATGGCGGCAGGTTGCTGACTGGCCCTACAAGCATAGATATCATGGAGACGGGCGGATCCCGTTATGCGGTGATTGCGGACGGTAACAGCATTTTTGTGTGTTCAGTTTCGACAAACGGTACCGGTGTGCCTGAATTCCGGACGCAATCGCTTATCAGTCTGGACAGCGGGAGTTTTTCCTCTGCGGCGTTTGGTTCCAATGGCGATATTTTTGCCGTGCGCCCTGTGTTCGGCAGTTTGAATGTCTACAAACAGGAAGAGGCGGGTGACTTCGGGAGTTACAGGCTGTATGCCAGCATCGGCAGCTTATCTTCGTATCTTTCCGGGGCGGATGGAATGGACATAGACCCGTCTTCCGGAAGAGCAGTTTTTGCTTGCAGAGAAAAGAACATGATCGTTTCCGCAAAGATCGACATGAACACACTGAGCGTGTCGGAAATACGCACGGCCGGAGGCGCCGCTTCGTCGGAAGCGGGAATGTTCAGCGGCCCGTCTGGCGTGAGTTTGTGGACCAACGGCACGATTTGCGTAGCTGACAGCCTGAACAACCGGATACAGGTGCTGAACTCTGACATGTCGCCAATGATTTCCTTCGGATCGTATGGAACCTCAGAGGGGGAGTTCAGCATGCCGTACGGAATCTTTGCGGAGGAAGGGACGGAATCCGTTTTCGTCGCTGATACGAGAAACCGCCGCATGCAGCTGTTTGATGTGTACGTAGACTCGGATGGAGACGGAATGCCGGATTTCTGGGAACTTGAGCACGGTTTTGATCCGGCGGTTCCGGATGGGGATGCTGATTCTGACGCGGACGGCCTGACCAATAGTGAGGAGTATCTTTACGGCACGAATCCGCGGAACTGGGATACGGACGGAGACGGCGTTTCGGACGGGTATGAGGTTTTGATGTCTTATGACCCATGCAGCGCCGGAAGTGTACCGCCATCGGCGTCAGAACCCGTGTTTAAACTTGGCTCAACGGTATTTCCGGAGAATTGCAGCAAAACGCTGATTGGGTATATCGTGTTTCCGGAACCAGCTGAAACAAGCGCAGTATACAACATTTCCGGCTATGATGCAGCCGTGTTCTCCGGTCAGGAACAGGTGGAGATAAAAACAGGGGAATGCGCCGCGGCGTTTGAGTTTACCGCGCTTGACGGATTGAAAGACAGGAGTTCAGTCACGATTGGCATTGTGTCTGAAAACGGCGTAGTGCTGGCAACAAAAAAGGTTTATGTGGAAAACATTTCTCCGGAAATAGAATCTGTTTCATTCAGACCGTCGGATTGGGGAGCTGTTGGGGAAGCGGTCGAAATTACGTTGAATGCTTCGGATCCCGCCGGAGACAGGGATTTGCTTTCGTATCTGTGCAAAGTGTACAGGAATGTAAATGGTTCGTGGGTGTATGACAGAATGCTTGTCCATAGTCCAGTAGAACAAGGACCGAACACCGCCAATGGAGCAGTTTGCTACAGTATTACGCCGGAAAACCTCGGGTCGCTGAAGTTTGAATTTACTGTCTCCGACAAAGACGGAGCGTCCGCCTCCAAAACCGTGATCTACCTCGTAAAGAGTGAGTCACAGGATACATCGGGAGATGACCCAGAACCGGATGTGGAAATAAAATTTACGGCAATTGACGTCACGAACGGAAAACTTTTTGTCCGTATAACAGGGCAGGATGCGGCCGGGTATTATCAGCTGGATGTGTTCAGGACGGCGTCATTCGATACCGGAGCGGAACATAAATTTAGCGGTATTTATGTTCCTGCGGCGGAAAGTGAATTTATGTCTGCTGACGGTTCCAGAAGCATAAGAGCGGCATCTTATGGTTCCGGAACTGAGTACACCCTTGAGGCGGACATAGGAGAGATAATTGAGAATATCGGGCCTTCTGCCTTTTTCAGGGTGCTTCGTCAGGAAGAAGAACAAGTGTATAGCGAGTAATGGCTTTATGTACGTATCTGTAAAAAAATTCCGCCTTGCGGCGGTTGTTATGTGTGCAGGAATATCTGCGTTTGCTTCGGAAGGGGTATCCGGCGGGAACGATATGCCGGCGGGTGTTGCTGCCGCGTCGAACGCGGTGAACGTACTGATTCGTCCGGAAACAAAACTTCCGGAAGTAAAACGCGCCAATATACCCCAGATTCCGCGCGGCGGAAATACTGTGAACCTGAATAATGAGCTGAGTGAAAATCAAAAAATAAGAAAGATGGCGATAGAGCGAGTGCGGGCTGAGAACAGGGGGAAAGCCGTTGAAAGTCAGGCTGAATACCGCGAGCGCCTCAGTTCATTCGGGAAACCTCTTGAGGATATTCAGCTCGCCTACAGCAAGGCGGCTTCGGCGGTGGATGCGCGCGAAGCAGCGATCCTCGAAGAGAATTCCGAAATCAAAGAGCTTAATTCAGAGATTGCGGAGCTTGAGAAGCAAATATCGGCGGCACAAAAGAGTCTGGCGGAGAAGAACGCGCGTATCCGTGAAATAGTGGAAACCGATTCCGAATATTCGGTGCTGATGGCAGAAGCAAAAAAAATCGAAACGGAGAGGGCGGCCCTGCGCGGAAAAGTGATGGGAGAAATCAGCTCTAACATGCGCAAGCGCAACAATCGTTTTGAGGAGCAGGTTAAGAAAGCGGAAGAGGAAATCCGGGCGGAAATGGAAGAGAAGAAAAATGCTGCGGAAGAAGCGGCAGACGCGCCAGGCCCGGAGCAGCCGAAACAGAAGGAATAATTTCAGATTTGACTCGTAACCGAAAGGCAGTTCACAAATGAGAATGAAGAACCGGATAATGAACGTCGCTGCGGCATTTTTGCTTCTGGCCGGAATGTCGGGCACGGCGAACGCATCGTTGATCATAGACGAGATAATACACAGGGTCAACGGAGGATTCCAGACCTCGGAGTACGTGTACGATTCCGTTGGGCAGATAATGCAGTTCGGCGTAAGGCTCGTAGGTTTTGACGAGGATGTTGATGCGTTATCTGTGACAGCAGATGAAACAGGGCCCAAATTCTATTTCGAAATCAATGGAAAAGGCCGCTGGGCGACGTATTACCGTACGAGCGGGACAATAGTAACCTTCAACTACACCATCACTGCCGAGGATTTCGGCGCCGTAACCATGAGCGCCAGTTCGGACGCCCCTATTCAGGGCGGCACCGTGTCCGGTCTGTATCAGAATTCCCCTACGTCTGAAAGTTTGGATGACTTTACTCCGCAGTACGGCGGACGCGGCTACTATGATTATTCTGACTTCAACGACAACAACGATATTTCCATAAGCATTCCTGGCGGGATGACAGTAACCCCGTCGGAACTGATTACGGCGGAAGGGTCATATTACAGTCAGACTATAACGGTTACACTGACTCCGGCGCCATCCGCACAGACGACTTACAACATCAATTACGGGGATGCGACGGGTCTGGTTGACGGACCGCTGGCGAAAACGGTTGCGGCGAATACCGGTGCATTCACGATTTCCGGAATACGCGCCCTCGATAACTTTGCAGCGTCAACGGTTACTATCACCGAAAGCGGCGGATCCGCAAACGGCACGTTTACGCTGTCCGCAACGAACTGTCCTCCGGTCATTACTACACCAGTGCAGAACAGTACTATTACCACCGCGGTGGGACAGGATGTCCTGTTTGCTGGTTTCGCCACTGATCCTGCCGGAGACAAAGACACACTTACATACACATGGAGCTTCGGCGATGGCGCTGTCGGCACGCAGGTAAGCAATACCGTAACACACGCGTATGTGGCAGCGGGAACGTATACAGCCGTTCTTACGGTGTCAGATGGCGATGGCGGAATTGCCACCAGAACTGTAACCGTAAACGTGGAAAACGGAAACCTGATCGTGGTTTCACCTGCGACATCCGGGAATGGTCTTCAGGAGGGTCTTGGAACGGGTACGTTCCAGTTTACAGATCCGGCAACGACATGGAAACCTGGAGGAAACAGGTTCCCGAGCACAGAGCCGAATGCGGTCAGCGCGGTTGCCGTAAAGCCAGTGCCTGATGCCGGAAGCTATTTGTTCGGATGGTCTTCTGGTGACGATGCCGACGCCATCCGAGGCACGGGGAAGATTCTTCTCGCCTCCGACAGTCCGATCCTTGTAGACATGAGTACCGATCGCCAGCTGTCTTTTTATTTCAGCAAGGCGTGGAGTTCAATGGACAACTTCGGCGATATAGATGCCGATGGACTCAGCGATGCCTGGGAAATGAAGTGGTTCAATGCAGGAGCCGCTATAACAATGGACGACGACGACCTGTCCACGCTTTCCGCTATACAGCCGGGAGGAATCTATGGCTCCGGAGGCAATCCGGACGGCGATTATCTGCCGGGATCCAGCGCTACTGTCGAGGTCGACAATGTTGTCCTCGGAGGATCAAACAAAGTTCGCGTATTTCAGTACCCGATTGTTCCAAGTGGAAATTGGCAATGGAACGGGTATGCGCCAGATCCGTCGAATCCTTTCAACAACCTCATAGAATTCCGCGGACTCGAAGAATTGCGCGAAGGTTCGAGTCAGTGGCACCGTTATGCGGTGTCGCTTCCTTCCGTTGCCAATGCGGCGGAAAGAGGAAACTGTCCGGCCACCGATCCGTTTAATGCGGGTTCCGTCTCCAACCGTGTAACCGGCGTATCCGGAAATGATACGGACGGCGATGGCCTGCCTGACGGCTGGGAATATTATTTCTGGACGACGATTATGTATGAGGTGAACACAAACCAGTGGGTAGCCTTCGACAATAATTTTGCGTCGTATGATTTTGAAAACCACACCTTCACGAACAGCTTTATTCTCGACCGCATAAGCAAGGAAGAGCTGCTCAATATGTTTGATCCGGCATACGACTGCCTTGATCCTATGGCGGATCCGGATAACGACGGACTCACGAATTTTGAGGAATACTATGCAGGGACAAACCCGCTGCATTGGGATACGGATGGCGACGGACTCCCTGACGGCTGGGAGGTTCTAAACTATCTTGATCCCCTCAGTGCGGTCGGCGAGCATGGCTCCGATGGCAATCCTGATGGAGATTTTTGCGCCGAAATGAGCGGAACATTTTCCGTGGAAGGCGGAACGTCCGCCAATCCTGCTCTTGACGGCGGCGGTTACAAAATAGGCAGCGCACAGCATGCCCAAGTGTATATGATGCGCCGGGACGGCGCAGGTCCGTGGAATGGGGCTTCCTATTCCGGGTTCCACCCGCAGGTCGGATGGACGGAAGTTAAGGGGCTGTCCAAAGCTTTCACCAACTATGATGAATTCATGCTTTCATATTACTATATGTACATGAATTATTACATGCTCGGAGTCGAGACGGAAGTTTCTCCGCAGACTTGGGGAACCCTCACGACAAATCCGCGCAATAACAATACCGACGGCGACTCTACTCCGGACGGATGGGAATTGTTTGTCGGCGTAAGTCCGGTGAATCTCATTTGGCCGGATGCTGTTGACTTTGCCCTTCAGCCGACAGTCGAGCCGGAATTTGACGGCGATGGGCTGTTCGGTGCACAGGCAGAATTTTCAAGCATTTCAACCGCGGCTATACGTGAAGAAGACGAAGTGACGGACGCATATGACGCAAAAGGCAATCTTCTTGCGGCCGGCGTGAACAAGATTTGCGCTTTTCCGAATATTTATCCAGACTGGACAAACAAGATTTATCCAACGGATCCGTGGAACGCAGATACCGATGGCGATGGTTTGATGGATGACTTGGAATATATGGAAATAGAAGACGTTAACCTTGACGGTTCGCTCCTTGTCAACCTCAATCCGACTTCTGTTGACTCCGATCACGATATGCTCCCGGACTTCTGGGAATATTCCTGGGGGCTGCAGACAACCAATGACACCCCGCAAAGCGCATATGACAGCGTTTACGGGATGTACGGCGATCCGGACTGCGATGGTCTTTCCAATTATCAGGAATACCTGACCGGAATCAACCGCGGCTGGAGGGGCGATTACTGGATCGCGCAGAACCACAAGGACTACACATCCGGAATGATAAGCGCTGGTGAATTGATTCCTCCTGCGTACGGCACATTCAGTTCGTTTGACATGCTTCGTCCGCTTCCGGACCCGGAAAAGACAAGGCAGTCTGAACAAAGTTACCGCGATTATCTTCAGTTCCTTGCTACCAATACGGGCGCGACACTGGGCGACTGGAGACTAGTCTGCGAAGAATCCGACCAGATGGACGTATATCTTGAGACCGTGTGGTATCTCTATGCTCTGGAGTACGACGGCAGTTCCACAGGCGCGCTTGCTCCCGATCTTGCAAAGAGGGATTTCCCGCGTTCATTTGGACGCTGTCCGTACGACTGGGATCCGGCGTATACGATTAATGAAGAGAAATACCTCTATTTCTTCTATCCTGGGGCTGTCTCTACAAATCCGCGTTCCTTTGACACGGATGGTGACGGAATGGACGACTACTTCGAAATCTTCCACGGTATAAATCCGATATGGGGATTGGGCAACGACGGCAACACCTTCCTCCTTACGTACTATGGAACGGGTGAGTTGCTGCAGACGTATCCGTATGACGGCTACAAAGCTCCGTGGACTCTGGGAAGTCCTTTCGCCGATCCGGATCAGGATGGTTACAACAACCGGGAAGAATCTGTGGAATTCTACGCGCAGGATTCATATTACAACTCCGATCCGACGCCGTACTGGCTCACGGATACGAGCTACGACAAGAGCCATGTCAATTTGTACTACCAGTCCGGCGATATGACGGTCATGAATTTTGGAGATATAACGCCGTCGCAGGCCGCGTGGCCGTTCGGATTTAAATATCTGGAGGAAGTTGACAGTTTGGTGACGTACATTGCACCGAAGTACCTGTTTGCATTCGAAACAAATGAGGGTTTCGATACAGACAACGACAACATCTCGGATCGCGAAGAAAATACGACAACAGACTTGCGCGGTGTTTCCGACATGCTGGATCACTCGGATCCGTCCTCCCGAAAAGCAATGTACTTTGACGGCGTCTCCGCGGCATGCCGCACCCGTGTGCCGTATTTCCATGACAAGTGGTCCCTCACGAGCTATACGGTTGAAATGTGGTTTATGGCGGAAAATCCAGCCCAGCCCGGAAAATATCAGACGCTGATAGAGCGTCCGGTAGTAAGTGAAATTGACGATCAGACAGGACTCGAAAAGACGGAGATCCGCAGAACGTTCAGGCTTCAGATTACACCTGATGGTACGCTTCGCGGTGAAGTCCAGAACGATGCGGCAGCGACGTTTACCACGGAAACGGCTATTGAGAACGGCAAGATTTCACCGAATGCATGGTACCATGTAGCGGTCACAATGGATTCTGTGAAAAATGAATATTCGATCTACCTTAACGGATCTCTCATCCAGCGCGTTAAATGCGGTCTTAAGCCGTGCACCGGATATTTCCCCGGACTGCAGGACGTAGAAGAAGACACGGAAGAGGATACGATTGTGCAAACCGACGTGTTTTCATTCTCGCCGGCGCCTATTGTCATCGGTGCGTCCGATAATAATCCTGGCGGCGTAATAGGCGGTGCTCCGATGTATAGCGACAACGTTACGCTTCTGCCTCCTTCTGAGCCCGTGTTGTACAACTTCTATCAGGGATGGATTGATGAAGTCCGCGTGTGGGACAGAGTCCGCACACAGAGCGAGATTCAGACCGATATGTATAAGAAGTACACACCGGACGATGTGTGGGCGGTAAATCATAAACGGTTTGCATGGGAACAGGAAAACTGGATTCTCGCCACGGCGTTGAGCGATTTCCCGCAGAAGCTGCTGTACCATTACTCATTTGACAACATTCCTGCCGTAGTTGCGGATCCGAACCGCGATCCATCGGTGCAGCCCATTCCTTCAGATGTGGAGCCGTTCCCATCCGGAATAAATGAGCGGCTTGGGGCGCCGGATGCTGATTACGTAATTCCATGGTGGGCAGAATCGAGATTAAGGTCAAATATCTACGACACGTATCTCGGGTATATCCCATGGGCAGAGAATACTGCAGCGCATCTGCCGCAGTTCCCGCCCCTCACGATCAAGCGTGTTTTACCGGTGTATGATAAAGGCTATAACGTGATCGGATACCGGAAACGCGAATCGGCGGACTGGCTTGCCGAGGTTGGCGGAACAGTTGGAGAATCTTCAGACGAAGATGAGGCGGGAAATACCAATATCGTGCTGTCTGCCGATCTCGTACCGAATTCACAGAGCCCGTATAGCCAGATATACTGGCCCGGAATCGAAAGAAAGCACGACATCTCGCCGGATATCCCGTTTGTAAATATGTACTCAACGCATAATTATGAACTCGTGCCGGTATTCTCCGACCTGCTTCCGCTGAACGGCGCGCGTACGGATATAGACGTGGATCTTTGGGATGGAAACGGGCCTGGATACGAAACGTCATCTATAGATTCTGACGGCGACGGCATCCCAGACTGGTATGAAATAATGTACGGCCTGGATCCATACAGCGCTGAAGGCGTGAACGGAGCGTATGGCGATTACGACGGCGATGGTCTCGACAATTATTCCGAGTACCTGGCCGGAACGGCCGCCAACAGTTCCGATACGGATGGCGACGGGGTCTGTGATTATTTCGAGCGTGATGATAACAAGAGCCTCACATACGGAGAACTCTATGACGACGGCGACGGCATGCCGTCCGAATGGGAAATCCAGAACGGCCTTGATCCCAACCGGTACGATGCCGATGAAGATCCGGACGCAGATGGATGGACTAATTATGAAGAGTATATGGCCGGAACGCTGCCCAATGTGTCTTCCAGCTTCCCGGTGCCCAACGTTCGCTTCAACGTTCACTACAACGGCGAACAACTCACCAATATCCCGCAGGTCGTGTTCTACGGATATTCCGAGAAACATGCCGGTGAAGGGATGGGCGGCGATTATGATGCCAAGTGGATGGATTTGCCGAATATTGTCGGCGATTACTTCACAATCGACACCGCATCGCGTCAGGGACGTCTGGCGTACGGCTCCATAATGGCAGGAACCGTTACCCTTACGGGCACGATCACGGGAGCTGACGGCGTTCAGACAGAGATAACTCTAAACGATGCGAAATTGAACGACAACACGGGTTCTTTCGCAGATGGTCTCTACATAGACTATGTAAGCGGCACCCTGATGGATCAGACTCCTGACGGCGAGTATTCCGGAATTATATTTGTGGCGAGTTACTCGCACGGGTATACATTCCCGACGCAGCTCACTCCGCTTCAGACGCTTACGGGCGGAAAGCATCTCAGGTCCGGGTACAACAGGTTCTTCGCCTTCATTGATATTAATGGAGATCAGGAATACACAGAGGGCGAGCCGTGCGGAATCTCCACATTGAGGCCTACGCTTGTTTCGTGGAACGATTTCGATGTGGATATGTTCCTGAGCGACGATCTGTTCGCGTATCCGCGCATATCGTGGCCTGCATCGACAAACGCCGTTTCAGAGTATACGGTATCGCTGTCTCTGGCGTCTTCTGTAAAAGCCAGCATCAAAGTTCCTGCTCCGCGCACGTTCATGCACGAAGGTGATCTGATAAATGCCGGCTTATACGGACTCGACTTTGCCTCGACTGCGACACCGAACTTCTCCTACACTGTAAGCGACGGTACCGACATAATCAAAACAGGCGTCATAAAATGGAACCTCGGTACAAACGCGTCCAGACGCAAGATGGTAGCAAAAGAGCCGAGCGAAGTGGTAAACGGTTCTTATGTGGAATTTGCGTGGAAGATGGATGCGCGCAATGCCGGCGCACGCATAACGATAAAGTCCAAGGATGGATCCAAGACGTATTATGATGCAATCATCCCCGTGCCGGTTCAGCATGGCACGGATGAAGATGCGGATATGTACTATACGGCAGTGCCGCAGCTCGAAGACGGCAAATCGTTCTTCTCTCTGCCGGACGGGGATTACACATATACGATAAAGGAAAATGTGCCCGGCTCGGCTGTAACGCCTCAATCGGTCACAGGAACGTTTACCGTGCAGAATGACGGCAGTGCCCGCGACACGTATTCGATTTCCGGCGTCATTGAATACTATGGAAAAGTCAACAATGAAAAGGTTACTGAGGCTCTTCACACCTTCAATGGTACGGAAACCACCGTCACAGGAACGGTTTCGCTGCCTGCAGAAATGATTCCGGGAACGGTGACGTTCAGAATAATTGACGGGCTTGGCTTCACTGTTGACTCTGCCAGAGACAGCGGAGCGGATGGTATCCTGTATCCTGACTCGGGCATTCTGACATCTGGAGAGATAAATTATAAGACAGGCGACTACAAACTGTCTTATTCGGTACCTCCTGCAGCCGGAAACAAGCTTCAGCTGGTCTACAAAGACTTCAGCGTACAGATAGTCATTGAGGCGTTTAAACTTTCTGATAACGCTGAAAGCGGCACGACGGCCAACGGTTCTATAGTGTCCAGGACTGTTCAGTACAACAAGGGAGCCTACAGCATCAGTGGCCTGAAAGCGGGAAGGTACTCTGTTCGTGCGTTCATCGATTCCAACGGAAACGGCAAATGCGATGATTGGGAGTCGTCCGGGTTTGCGGTGTCTGCGGCGAAGAACTACAGTCCGACGTACTATACGAAATACGGAGCGTTTGATGTTCCGTCCAGCGTGGTTGGAGCGGATATCGTGATCTTTGACAAAGATACAGACAACGACCTGCTGCCGGATGCCTGGGAGTACGCCAACTTCGGCAGTCTAGATGAATCCGGCCGCACGTACCGCGATGGCGTTTACATTTGGCAGGAGTATGCCGATGGCGCGCTCGATTCCGATCCGAACAGAGTCGATACGGACAACGACGGGTTGTCGGATGCCGTCGAAATCAACACGACGCATACCGATACGCACAATCCGGATTCGGATGGCGACGGAGTGGGAGACCTCGAGGAATTCCTCTCAGGAAGCGATCCTAATGATCCGAATTACTGCAAGCGCTATGTCACGCTCGGAGTCGAGTTTGACGAAGACGGCAATCCGTATGTTGACTGCCCGTACCCACAGATGAGTGCTGGAAACACCATCACGTTCATACTGCGTTACCAGCGCGAGCTCGGCGGGGAATGGACAGATGTGTGCGAAGCATCGGTTGCCCCGCCAATGGTGATCGGCGGCAAGATAGACGCCGGAGTCTTGAGAATGGTTCCTGAGAAAGGTACTGTGGACTGGAAGTCCGGATTCTTCAAGGTCGATGTGCAGGTTGATTACCAGAGGTTCGAGATCAGAGAGGAATAAAACATTGAAAGAATCCGCCGGTGTTTGCCGCGCCGGCGGATTCCTTGAAAGTTCCTGTTGATTAAACGAAAACAATCAATATAATATAGTGGCAATTTTTAACTGAATTGGAGTATCAGATGCGCGGACAAGTTTTGACCTTTTCTATTGCAGCGGCTCTTGCCGCAGTTTTCGCAGGTTGTGAGTGGACTTCTTCCAGCGGCGACGCCACATGGAGCGGCAATTTCGGCGAGGCCGGAGATCTTGTTGATCAGATGGATTTCTCCGGGACGTACAGAAATGCCGCCAGAGGAGGATGCGCAATAGTCACGAAAGCCGAGTCTTCAACAAGCTCCGACACAGTAGTTTCGGAGGGATATTACGACGAATTTTCCGGATACTCCGCTTCGCGTACAAGCTACGCGGATCAGTTGAAATATCCGCCGAGGGATCAGGTCGCCGTTATGTATACCCCTGATTACACCTACTACGCCGAAGGCAATCAGTTTGTCTGTTCGGCAGGAAGCAGCGGCGGAAGCGGATCGCTCAACAGTCAGGGCGGATGGACGCTCCATGTTCCTTCCCCTGTAAACAGCGGAACGATCAGAATTTTCTATACGCCTGATACTGAATCGTCCACAGGCGCAGGTTCTTCTTCCACGTCTATAGAGGCTATAACAGTCAGTCAGAGCGGCGCGTCTCTGGTATTCCGCGCTTCCAATGGCGTTACCATGAACGGTACGATTACGATGGTCAACGTCTATTCCAACGACACATCGATCACCTTCAACGCACAGTTCAATGCGTCTGGTTCCGATAATTCGTTCGTCGGTACGCTTGACGACCGCTCCGGGTACAAGAAGCTTAATGGAACATGGACGTCCGGAAGCACTATCTACGACGTTTCCGGAACGACGGAAGACTCGACGTCGAATTGATCTGTTAAAAGCGGACGAAAGCGAAAGAAGCTGACGTGTTTGAAGGGCGCGATTCCCAAAATGCGGGAGTCGCGCCCGGCTTTTGGAATGGGGTTATGGAAAACGCGATTGAAAGCAGGGTAGTGCTTGAGATAAGCAAAAGCGTCCTGAGGTCGAATTATGCGAAAATATCAAAAGCTGTTTCCCCTCTCGGCGTTATTGCGGTCTTGAAAGCGGATGCTTACGGCATGGGCATGTCCAGAATGGCGGATCTTCTCTCTGAGACCGGAGCAAGTGCGATTGCCGTGGCGGAACTTGCGGAAGCGGCCAGCGCATGCGGGCACGGCCTGCCGGTAATGATACTTGGGACGCTTCTTCCGTCTGAAGTGTCAGAAGCGGTGAATTTGCGCCTCAGGCTGCCGCTTGCATCATTTGAGGAAGCGCAGACGATCTCCAAATGCGCCTGCAGGCAGGGGGTGGAAGCCGTATGCCATATAGCGCTGGACACAGGCATGGGGCGCGTGGGTTTTCGTGCTGACGATGCATTGGACCTTGACCGCATGATTTCGGCGTCTTCACTGCCCGGAATCAGAATAGAGGGTATTTT
Source organism: uncultured Verrucomicrobiota bacterium (assembly GCA_949285835.1). Lineage (GTDB taxonomy): Bacteria > Verrucomicrobiota > Kiritimatiellia > RFP12 > UBA3636 > CASEAR01. Next base: position 14,305 of record CASEAR010000005.1, read on the forward strand.
TTCCCATTTCCCAATGGCTTATGCGCCGGACGACGCGGCGCTTCGCCAAATTGAACTATTTCAAAACGCCGTTGATTTGCTGAGAAGCGCGGGCATTAACCCCAAGTGGATGCACATCGCGAACAGCGATGCCATAAACAATTTTCCGGCGGCATGCCAGGCTCCGTTTACACATGTGCGGACCGGCATAAATCTCTACGGATCGTTTGACGTAGTTGGAAAGAGGTCTCTGGACCTTAAGCCTGTGCTTACGGTAAAGGCTAAACTTGCACAGGTGAGGACACTTCCGGCCGGTGCTTCCATTGGATACGGCAGGACGTATGTATGCCAGCGCCGCATGCGTGTGGGAACCGTTGCGGCCGGTTATGCCGACGGCCTTCCGCTGGCGTTGTCCAATCGGGGCTCGGTCATAATCCGCGGCCGGGTCTGTCCTGTTGTCGGCCGGGTCTGTATGGATTACGTAATGGTGTCGTTGGACGGAGTACCGGACGCCGCTCCGGGGGATGACGTCCTGTGCATCGGTGAAAGCGGCGGCGTTTCCGTCAGTGTGGAGGACTGGGCGATGCTTAAAGGAACGCATCCTTACGAGATACTCTGTTCGATCGGGTCCCGCGTACGGCGTGTCCTCGTCGGCTGACGCCGGTGATTGCACGCGCAAGGAGGCTTATCAGATGGAAATCAGAGATTATACATTCGCGGATTTGCCGGAAATGACAGAAATCTGGAACTCTGTCATAAAAAAAGGCAATGCGTTTCCGGCGCAGGATGAGTTTACCGGAGAGCAGGCGGCAAATTTGTTCGCTGCGCAGTCAGCCTGCAGAGTGGCGGTAGAGGAAGACCGGGTAAAAGGCGTTTATATTGTACATCCGGTGAACGATGGAAGATGCGGGCACATAGCAAATGCGTCATACGCTGTGGCAGAGTCCGCACGCTGCCGCGGCATAGGACGGGCACTGGTTGAGGATTCGATTGCGGCTGCGCGTTCCATCGGGTTTACGGGAATGCAGTATAATGCGGTCGTGTCGGTGAATGCCGCGGCTATTAAACTGTACGAAGACATAGGTTTTGTCAGGATCGGGAGGATTCCCGGCGGGTACCGGATGCTCGACGGTTCTTTTTCTGATACGTTTATATACCTGCTGAAATTCTGACGGCGGAGCCCTGGCTGAAACCGTTCGGAAGAAGCGGTCATTAAATGAAAACCTGTCAGGTGAACGGCGCTTCTTCTACGCCGCCGTTCTTTTCGATCAGGCTTTGGTCGCTGCCGTATTTTCCGGGCTGAGACCGGGGAGGTATTTTTTCCCGAAAATATGAAAACTTGAGGATACGCAGTTTCCACTTACTGTGCGGTTTTCATTTACACGGCAGGCCTGGTCTTTTAAAGAGCACGCAACACGCTTCCGGATGGATGGGTGCGGGAGAAGGATGCTGCCGTTTTTATCGTTTTTTGCGCTCAACCGGGTATTCCGCTGCATATTGGACTTTTCCGGCAAAATTACCGATAAAAAACAGTTGATTAAAACTGTACGTGTATACTACTATTTTGAAAATCGTGCCGGAGGAATATTGATTATGAAGAACATAACAATTTTGCTTATGTGTTCGCTGATGTACAGAGCGTGGACGGTGGAAACGACGTGGAATGGCGCGGGCGGAGATAATCTTTGGATGACGGCGGGAAACTGGGAAAGCGGCGTTGTTCCGGGGGTAAATGATATCGTGAGGTTCGCCGCCGGGGGAAGTCCGCAGTCGCCGGTATTGCTGAGTGACGCGGTCGTTACAAATGGTCTTGTTCAGTTCGGCGTACAAGCCGGAAACGAGGTATATGCAGCAGTTTCCAACGCTGTGCTGCGTTCCTCCAATTCTGCCGGGGGCAACACGTTTCGTTATATAGGGCAAAACGGGTTTGGCAGACTGTCAGTTTTTGACGGCGGAATATTTTCTTCATATTGGGACATTTCAATTGGTGCGGCGGACGGGGCCCACGGAGAGGTTGTCGTGGACGGTGGAATACTGGATACGGACCGTGGGATTATCGCAGGCGGCGCCGGCGCGTATGGCGAAATTTACCTTAAAAACGGTTCTGTCAGAACGTCAAACAACATAACATTGGGAAATGAGGTTAACGGCACGGGAACGCTGTATGTCGCCGGAGGAGAAATAAAGCCGGATAACGGCACAATATATGTCGGCGGATCCGGGTGCGGAAAGTTCGTAAGCACCGGCGGGAACTGTCATTTCGGCACAGCCGCCATGTATATCGGGGATAAAACAAATTCCTGCGGAACCATGGTGATAGACGGCGGAACAGTGCGCAGTGAGAGGCGCGTGACGGTGGGAAATTTTGGAGAAGCACGCATAGAGTTAAAAAGCGGGGAATTCAGATTCGGGAGTGTAAACGGGGATTATATGGAGGTAGGCGCGCAGGTGTCCGGAAGCGGCACAATCATTTTTTCGGGCGGAAAACTTGTCGGGCATAATAATATGGGCGCGCATCTTCGGATTGGTGCGGAGGGATGCGGAAAATTTTATATCGGTCCGGGGGCGGATGCGGAAAGGATCCGCGATATTACCGTGGGAGTTAACGGATCGGGGGAATTAATACTGGACGGAGCCCTGCTTGTCTGCACGCAGGCTGTAACAACGATAACAGTCCGCGGATCTGAAACAGCTTCCGGAATATTAAGGGGACATGGGAAAGTTGTAAGCAAGGGAGTAATAAACAACAACGGGATTGTGGCTGCGGACGGAAACGGATGCGGAGAAGCACTGGATCTTGAAGACATAACGGGTGGGCTTTCGGTAGCGGACAGCAACAATCCGTACCGCGGCACGCTGGCGAACAGCGGGACAAACGGCTGGTATGCGGTTAATACCGGAGTTCTGCTTATGCCGCAGCGTTATCTCCGAAACAAGTTCGGCGAACCGAAGTATACGCGGGGAGAGCCTTTGCTGATAAATCTCGGATCCGGCGAAGATTATCCTCTTTCTCCCGTGAACAGCGTACGCGTGACGTACACAAACGGACTGGAAGAAGCATTTATCGGGATGCGGATTTATGCGGCGGACAGGTTTGAAGCGCCGCCGGGGGGCGAAATTGTCGGCGCATGGGAGGTTGTATACAGGGATTCCGGCAAGGAACCGGTTTCCGGAAATTATGTGCAGGAATTTCGATTTGATCATGGTGCATCCGGAAAGAAAGATACGAAGCTGTACCGTCTGGATTCCGGACGCTGGAGCGCGGTAAATACAGATTCGTCCCGTCTGGATGAGTATGTGCTTGCTACGCGCAGCGCAGAACCTGTGGGCTGTGTGTATGCGGCTGTTTGTTTTGAACGAGCTTCTCTCATGATTGTGCGCTGAATTACAAAAAATGCGGAAATCAACATATGCAGACGGATACATTGCGGATGACACATATTTTCATGAAAGCTGCGGTGCTGTGGTTCTGGCTTGTTTTTCAGGGTGTTTCTTCAGCTTCCGGCGCGGCGGAACAGGTGCTTTGCGACTTTTCAGATGATACATCCGTTTTGTTCAAGGAGAACATCGAACACGTATCGCAAAACGGAGAAGTTTTCGGCAGACTATCAAACCGCGGCCGCCGCTGGGTGGAAACTGAATCCGCTCCGGTAATGCTGCGGCATAGGCTGACGGAATTAAACTTGCAGGCAAGAAGCTCGGACGTGAAACGGCTGGCTGTGCGGATTACTGACGAAAGCGGGCAGGTGTTTCAGCACCGTCTGGAACTCACAGGAAACGGCGATTGGGAAATCTTGCGTATAACAAATCCCGGAAAAGCGTCTCAGATATGGGGCGGCGCCGGAGACCGGGTCTTCCATGACCCGCTCAAATCAATAAGGCTTATTCTTGAACACGAAGGCAGCGTGGATGTGCGCCGCATATGCGCAATAACTGACGCCGGAAGCAATGCGGTTGAAATAGAGGTTTCAACGGTCCATCCTGGAAATATTTTTTTCGGAAGCGAACCGCAGGTTCTGCATTTTGTTTCGCGTCATGACGCTGTGGAATGGAAGATTTCTGACTATCGTGGGGAACTTGCCGCGCGCGGCGTTATCACCGCGTCTGAGACAGGCAGTGGAAGCGGGATTTCTGAAGAAAAAACATTTGAATTCGGTCCCGGGTATTACTGGGTATGCGCGGAGGCAGGCGGCCGGACTGCGTACCTTCCGTTCGCCGTAGTGCCGGAATTTAAGGCGGATCCGGAAGCCGACGGACGGTTTGGGGTAATGACGCATTTTGCGCAGGGAATGCCGGTGGACATTATTCCGCTCCTGTCCAATCTAGGCATAACTTCCGTGCGTGATGAACACTACTGGGGACACATTGAGAAGGAACGCGGGAAGTTTGTTTTTCCCGAGAGGAATGTTGACTACATGAAAGCGTTGGACGAGGCGGGTATCGAGCCCCTCGTCGCCATGACGTTCGAGAACGAACTGTATGACAACGGAAACACTCCGTATACACAAGATGGGATAGAGGCGTACGGACGTTATGGCAAGGCCTTGCTGCGTCAGTGGCCGGGACAGATATCCGCACTTGAAATATGGAACGAATACAACGGTTCCTGGTGCAAGGGGCCCGCGGCGGAAAACCGTCCGAAATCATATGCGGCTCTGCTGAAAGGCGCGTACAGGGCGATTAAAGACGAGCGCCCGGACGTTCGTGTGCTGGGGTGCGCCCCGGTACTGATACCGCTGCCGTATCTGGAAGGGATTTTCAAGGAAGGCGGTCTTGATTTTATGGACGCCGTGGTTATTCATCCGTACCGCGCAGCGCCGGAAGGCGTGGAGAAAGAGGTTGCTTCTCTCGAAGAAATGATCCGGCGGTACAGCGGCGGCAGAGACGTCCCGATTTGGGTCACGGAAACCGGCCGTCATGATACCGGGGAATATGAATGGGAGAAAAATGCCGGGACATATGAAAAGGGCAGACATTATGTTTCCGTTTATCTGGCGCGCCAGTACGCTCTTCTGCTGACACGGAATGTCGAGCGCATTTACTGGTATCTGTGCCGTGATTACCAGAATTTTGTCACGATGGGGCTTCTTCGCAATATAGACGATCCAATCGGGCGCTATGCCGTCGCGCCGGCGTATGTCACATACGCGACGCTGATCCGCCAGCTCCATGGAGCCCGGTTTGTGGAACGGTCCGACTCCGGACACACCGTGTACCTTCTTCGCTTTTCTTCCGGAGAATCGGATGTGTGGGTGTGTTGGTCGCTGCAGCCGAAAACCGTATGTTTCAGCACCGATGGCCCGACCGTCATGACGGATACCGTCGGTGCGAGCACCACGTTGACGCCTTTCAACGGACAAATTGCGGTAACGCTGGATGAACATCCGGTGTATCTGAGGGGGAACCTCCGACCTTTAGAAGGAGGCGAGCCATTCTTTTCAATGGAATCCCCGCAGACAACTGACATTCTGGAGAAGGCATTTATTGAAGCGGAGATATCTTCAGACGGTGCAGAATTCATATGCAAGGGTAAGCCGGCTGTGCTGAGTAAGGGACGTAACCGCATCGTTATCGAAGAAGAGCCGGCAAAGCAGGAGAAAAACACCACGTACAGTTACAGGGTACGCACCGGTTCCGGAATGTCAGCGGCTGGATTTGTTTCGGTGCGCGTGCGGGATCCGATCAAAATTGAATGCGCGACGCTCAACCGGTCGGCTGGGAAAATAGAAGCGTTGCTGCACAATTTATCGCAACGGGTGCCGTATATTGTGGACGGCAGTGAACTTGCGTGCGGCGGATACAGACGCGTGACTGTGCCGTTCAACGGTCAGGTTCCGTATCGTGCCGTGCCCGTGGAGTTTTCTTTGGATTGTACAGGCCGGGAACCTGTGAGGTACGGAGGGGCGCTGTCGTGGAACCCCGCCGGCGGCGGCCGTGTGCTGTCCATTCCTGAAAACGGATCCCGATGGGGGAAAACAAAACTGAGCGCGGAAATTAAAATTGACGCAGACGACGGCGGAGTCCGCATTTCGGGTAAGGTCTCTCCAGCTTCACCCCGTGGAATCCTTGTCGCGGGGATTTATGACGAAGACCCGGAAGCTTTGAAACTATCCGAATTTGCAGTCGGTGACAGCGGGGCGGTGGATGCCGTGATCCCGTGGGAGGATGGAAAAAGGCCGGAATCAGGGCTGTTCAGGCTTGCTATGGCATTTTACGAGGACGGATTGGACAAGAGTATCGGATGTATCGAATGGCCGTCACAAAGTATAGGATGCGGAGTGCAGCCCGATGGATTTGCCGAGTGTTTCATATCCGGAACCCGAGTGCAGCCCGCGCCGTTCTCCGAACCGGCGCCAGTATCCGTGTTTTCGAAGAGTGAAACGATTTACGATTCCGAGGCGGATTATACAAAAACGCAAGGCGAAAACAACACATGGTTCGGTTATTTTGACGGTTCTTCCCAGAATCCGTATTCTCAGGAAGAATTTAAGGAAATGACGCATGTGCAGACAGTCTGGGGGTATGTCTGGAGCTCTGAAAAAATAAAATATTTGTCTCAAAGCGCCGGTACCGCACATCCCGGACTATCTGATGGACGGCAGGTCTGGGCAGTGCGAAGGTGGAAAAGCTTTGTGACGGGGAAGATACGGCTGAGCGGGAAAGCAAAAATATCCGTAAAAAGCACGGGGGCTGCGGTCAAAATTGTGTCCGGCGGGATTGTCCGCGGCAGTTTTTTGCTGAAAGGCGGGGAAGAACAGCCGTTTGACGCGGTTCTTGCTGTGAAAGAGGGAGATTATGTAGACTTTTGCATAACACCCGGAGAAGATCTGAATATTGACTATGATTCCGTCTCATACAACTACAAAATAGAGCAGCTGAAATAAGCGTTTTTGTCTTCAGAACGACGCGGATACGGATGTTCCTGAATCAGTTCACAGCGGCGGTTGTGCGCATCGGTGCGTCCGCAGAATTCGGGCGGGTGTCTGCCAGCCGGTACGGGCATGAAGCGTCGCGGCATGCCTTCGCAGGGAGGCGCGGTAAGTTTAAAGACGCCGCAAGCAAACAGGCGGTACGGTGCATGGGCGATTGCTGGAGGCGCTGCCGCGCAGTTACTTTTCCGGACGCCGCATTGCGCGCGTGAGGTTACGGATGTCAGACTGGATGAGGATGTAGAAGTAACGGTGCGTGAAAGGAATATATGTTTCTTTAAATTGTTTTATTCCGCAGCAGATTTCCATACATGCGGCTGCCGCAAAAGGGAGAGATTCTAGGAGAAAAAAACCGGGTTCGGAGAAAATCCGAACCCGGCCGCGCGCTGTGATGATAGACGTTCAGGCTACCATTTTATTGAAAGCACTTCAAAAGGTTTGAACTTGCGTTTAATCCTTCCGCCTTCGATAGTTACAGGTTTATCCGTGTAGACATCGGATATTTTGCTGACCTTTTCGATTTCTGGAATTACGAAGTCCGCATCCACAGATTTATCGGAAATGTTCATCATGACGGCGAGGCGTTTGTTTGCGCCGTTGACGGGGCATACGATACCGTGTATGTCGCCTTCCTCGAACATACGCCTTTGCGAGGTAAGCAGTCCGGGGAACAGCAGTTTCAGTTCTGCGAGCAGAACTTTAAATTTTTTCTGATAATCTTCGTTTTGTGACAGTCCGATTCCCACGGGTCCGCCGCCTGTCTGGCTCCAGCAGTACCAGAAAATGCCGCGGATGTCATGAACAATGGCTGCGTATGCAACATACTTCGCTGAATCGAATTCTTTTGGAATCGACCATGGTACAAGAACCAGACACTTGCGTCCATCGGTTACAGTCTGAGCCCTCTTGATACATTTTATAACGTTCTGTACGGCGTCGGCCGTATTTTTCGACAGATACGGATTGAACGCCATGACGTCAGCGTAATTTTTATGTATGTGGTAGAGATCTGGACGGCAGCTCACAAGGTATGTGGGATGCTGCTTGTCGTATTTGTAATAAATATCGCGAACAGTCCTCATTGATTCTTCGGAGCCTTCATTCGGTTCGTCGGCGACATACCACATCAGGATGGCGGGATGATCGGAATATTTAAGCGCGATGTCTTTGAAAATGTCCTCTCCCCAATGGTTGGACTCAAACAGGCATTTCATTTTGTTTGCAGCGGCCTTGTTCAGCCCAAGAGGGGCACCGTAACCGTCGTCGGAAATCATCCACCTCCAGAATTGACATGCATTGAATCCAATGTCGCCCACGGTATTGTAATCGCCTGCTATGTGGTATATTCCAAGAGGGAAGAACGGTTTCCCATTGATAAGGAACGTATTATCTTCGTCTATTATCGTTTGTGCGGCTCTCGGGGAGAGGATTTCGAAAGAAGTTTCCGATTTTGCCTTTATATTCTCCTTGGACATAGATGCGCGGACAACGTATCCGCCTGCGCTGAGCGTTTTCGGCAATTTTACCGGAACCCAGAGGTCGGAGACAAAATTGGTTGGAGTTGTCAATTCCGATGAGAAAACCAGATTGCTTGCGCAGTCGTAGAAGTCCATTTTTACGTCGGCGCAAGTCAGATCTTCTTTCGAGGGAGCAAATTTCAAAAGGAAATCCACATCATCCAGCCGACGCTTTGTAGAAAGGATTCCTCTGTATGCGTTTGGACGGATTTCAAACAGCGGCGGGAGTGTAGTCTGACGGTTAAACAGAACACTTCTTCCGGCCTTTGTGTCAAGGTAAAGCGATGTTCTGACGTCGCCGCGAGCTTCCACAACGTAATTTATCGTGCTTGTTTTCCCTACGATATTCGTCGAAAATGACCACCTTTTGTTCTTCGAATCGATAATTTCGAACGTAAGAGAAGATCCAGCCGGAGGCGAATCAGACAGAGTCATATCAATTACGCCGGGGCCCGGCTTAAACTCTGACATGGTGAATTTTTCCACATTGAGGTTTGCCTTCAGCAACATGCAGTTCGCGTAATAGTTCTCCAGAATCTTTTCATTGGGTTGTCTGAGACATGTTATTACGACAAAGCCCTTTCCGTATTTCTGATACAGGCATACCGGTTTCCCTTCGCTGCAGCATGCCAGAGCGGTCCATTTGCTTCCCTTGGGCAGGTCTGTGAAATGGGGCCAGGAGTCACCTTCGGTAATGTAATTGGGGAAGCAGCGGATGGGATGCACCGGTTCCGTATTTCTGACGTATCCGAGCACACCCCATGGGGAGGAAGTGCATTTGCCGGTAGACAGCCCACCGAACGACGGGTCCAGATCCGCCAGCCAATCTACAGCATTTGCGTAGCTGCCATCGGTGATGACCATAACGCCGCCATTTCTGATGTACTTTTTTATTCCTTCGGCATTGGCATCTTCTTTAGACAGTATCTTTTTACCGCGGTTGGCGCCGTTCATCTCGTAATTGAACAGCGGAACAACAAGAACCAGATCGTATTTTGAAGAAGACTCTGCAAAGCGCTTCATGCCTTCAGCAGAGCATTCGAATTTGTCGGGTTCTTTCCAGCCCAAACGTTCAAAAGCCAGATTGAACTCTCCGTTGTGTCCGCTTTTTCCCAGAAACAGTGCAATCTCCTGACCGAATCCGGAAAACGTCCCGAATACGGATAGCATAGCAAAAGCGATTGCCGCTTTCATAAAACCGAATCTTGCAATCATTTATTTATTCCTCCGCAGATTTTTTTACCAGCATGTCTGCCGTGCAGGCAAACACACCATTGACGCCAATCTACTATTTACGCGTCTCTTTTTAAAGGGTTAACAATTACCTTTTTCTGCACAACAGAAGTAAAAAAAGGTAATGCCGGCTGTTTTCAGATACTTTGGAGCCGTTTTACACGGAAATTGATAGTGATAAAATGACGCTCTGAACCAGAATGGAAGGGATACGGGGCGCACATCAGAGCATGCGGAGAGCATGTGCAGAAGCTTTGCTGCAAGAAAAAACTTATGCACGGTAAAATCCAGCAAATTTTTGAAGAGGTTCCTTCGCAGGGGGAAAGCACGTTAATCTGCGCAAATGAAGTGGCAGGATGTAAGAGCGTGGAAAGAGGCGAGGTGGAAAAGAACCGAATACGCCGATTTGGAGGAACTGTTCGCAACAATTGGCGCAAATTTCATGTCCGGGCAAAAAAGTATGTCGCTTTTTCCGTTTCGGAATTGTCTATTATGACCATATTGCCGCAGCCGCTACAATCCGCGCTGCCGTTCATTTCATTCGCGCCGATTCTCGGGCCGTTCACAATTTTCATGCGTGCCTTGTTCTCGATCTGCACGCAATTGCCATCGCTTTTGTTGCCGATGGAAAAAAACACACCTCCACCTGAATAAACGAAGGCGCTTCCCTCGCCTTAGACCGTAAGGCGGTTGCTTGCGGTGCCGGATCCGTAGCCTATGGATCTGTCAAGCTGTCCCCAGCTGTTGCCTTCGCAGGTATATGTGCCGCCATTTATGATGCGCAGTTCATTGAACGAGGTTTTGTAGCCTACGCTTACTGACCCGTTAGTTACGGACACGCCGTCTATTTGATATAAAGCGTAATCCGAAGATGAGCCTCCTGCGTCCATCAGGCCGCCGACATTTTCGTTTACGGCAATCAGCGAAGAGTGCCCGCAGTACGGGGCAAGCAGGACCGCGAACGCGATCAGAAAACGTTTTTGCATATCGATGAACTCCTTTTATCTTGTTTGTTTTGTCTGATAAACGGCGGTAATTTGCCGGAAAAGAAGGCAGGTTTTTAAAATGCGTACGGCACCAGCCTGCATGCGCCGGTCACTTGATCAGGATGACCAGCGTTTCCTCTACGCCCCATCTGTAGGGGTCGCCGCCGGAAATGACTGTGCAGCCGGCGTATTCGGAATCAGACGACGGAGCATAGTACTCCATTGAGAAGTTCTCGCTGCGGATTCCATCCTCCCATTTGGATTCGAAACGGTTCCATACCTGTATGTCGCCGTCGGAAATCAAAGACTGGATATTTCCAGTTTGTATGAATGTCCCGGAGGCCAGGCGTATTTTGTTGTATGCGCCGTCGTATCTCCCGATATCAAGACCTCCGTATAAACAGTTTATGTAAAATTCGCCGCTGTTGGAGACAGTGAGGGTATTTCCGACTGCGGAAGCTTTATAGTCCGCACCGGGTGCGGGATCTGTTATGCCGATTCTGACGATGCCATTGACACATACGCGGGAATTTTCCCCGTCCACGATAAAAGAGTTGCTGAACGCGCCGGGAAAATTCGTTGAATCGTATCCAAGATACAGCCGTTCCATAGACAGAGACGCGCCGTTTCTGACTATGACCACATTATTTGAAGCGCCGGAAAAACACCCCAGATAGGCTCTTTGCCATTCGGCCTGGGAATTGTCTATTACGACCTGATTGCCGCATCCGCTGGGGTCTGCGCTCCCGTTTATGTCATTTGTTCCTATCTTCGGGCCGTTTGTTACTTCCATACGGGCGCCGTCCTCAACGGTTACGCTGTTATTGTCGCTCTTATATCCCACGGACAAATATATACCGCCGCCGGAAGATATGAACGCGCTTCCTTCGCCGGATACCGTGAGTTTGTTGTGATGAGTATCCGGGCCGTATCCGACAGCCCTGTCCGACGGAACCCAACTGCTGCCGTTGCACGTATACGTGCCGCCGTTTATGATGGCAAGTTCGTTGTATGCAGTTTTGCGTCCTATGCAGAGAGAGCTGTTTGTTACGGCGATTCCGTCCACGACGTATACGGCGTAATCCGATTGCGTCCCGCCTGCGTCCATATCTCCGTCAGGAATCCCCGTCGCCGTTTCTCCAAAAATGAAGACTGGCAGGATAGCAAATATCGCGGCAAGCATCAGGCAGGTATTCATAGTTCTTTTATCCTTTCGGTGATTCCCGTTTACGAGAGAGTTTGACAGACGCAGGCCGCGTGAAATCATTCTCGGAATTCCGCCGGGATAGAAAAATGAGCGCCCTCAGCCATGGAGCCGTCTTTTACGTTTCCCGTTATGATTTCCGCCGCCTTGAGCAGCATTTTTCCGACATCAAAACCGACTCTCGGAACAGATACCGCCGGAGTGACATATTCCGGCCAGTTGCCGTGTATGACCACTTCTGCGTCCGCGCCGGCTCTGATGTTTATGGAAGGTAGAAAATTGACAGCGAAATCACCCATGAAATCGTCGAGAACAAGGAGCCCGTCCGGGCGTATTTTACTGTTTGTCCCAAACAAAAGCCGCAGGATCGACTTCAGCGCACTGAAATCGCCCCGTCCTACGGCAATCATCCAGTCCGGTTCATACGAAAGGCCGTTGTTTTCGAGATGTGATTTGTCTATGCATGAATACGCTCCTTCCGGTCTTATAACGGCGATGCGGGATCGATGTTTGTTCCGGAGACAGCACAGCGCCTTGTTGATAATTTCATCGCCGTCGCCGGATATGGAATACAGGCCGGGGCCATGGAATTTTTTGAAAAGCAGGACCTTCGTAATTTTGTCCAGTCCGGCCTTATCGGAGGAAAGCAGCCATTCGCATTCGGGTGTGGCTATTATTCCTGCAAGCCTTTCGCCGGCAAGATCAGAAAAAAGCCTTTCGGCGGAGTCTATATCCGTATTCCCGTAGGCGAGATTTTCGTAAAATACGGGCGAAATGTTCGGAATATGTGCGGAAAGACTTTCGGCAGCGCGCATAAAGGTTTCATCAAAAGCAGACCACAATTTGGAGCCGCGTGAGGATGAAAACAGGATGCCTATGTTGGTTCTGTTCGGGGTGTTGGCTTTAACAAAAGTTCCGCGCCGCCCGTGAGAGGAAATAAATCCGCCGTCCTTAAGTCTTCCGATGGCTATCTGCATTACCCCGCGGCTTACGCCGAATTCCTTTTCCAGCGCGCAGTACGTGGGTATCCTGTTTCCGGGGCGGTATTTTCCGGATACTATTCTTTTTCGTATCTCATGTTCGACATAATCGGATTGCGTAGGGAAAAAGGTGCTGGCCTGCGGCGCGATATTATATTTTTTTGTATTCCAGAAGTTCATGATGTAACAATACTATAATCGTCCAGCTATTAATGTCAAGCCGCATTTCAATCCGCGGAAAGTTGCAGAATGTAGCGTCCATACCCAAAGGTGGGATTACAGATGTAAAAAGAAACGCCCAAAAGAGGCGTATTACCATTGCCGCTATGCGGGCAGAGTATTCCCGAGGCGGCGGAGATGGGATGTGCATTTTTGTGTCTGCATATCGCTCTCTGGTGCGGATACGGGTTAAGTTCGAGATGCTTCTCTGCGGGGCGCATGATTCCGGCATGACTGAAAACGCCGGCGGGTGTGCTTCAAGACAGCGGTTTCATGGTCTTCCAATACAAGCACGGCAATGAGTGCTCTGCTCTCCGGAATGCTGTCTGGGGAATCTTCCGCCGTTAAATATATGCCGTCATGCGGCCGGGCACGATGCGAAGCTCCGGTAGACAACTGCACAAGCGCGGCAATCGTCAGGTTCCCGGCTTTCCGGGGTTCCGTTCCCGTGGGTGGGAATAATGGGACCGGCTACATCCTTATTTTTTGCCCACTAACGGGTGTTTCATTGCATATTGGATTTTTCCGTCCGGACTTTTCCGCGACAAAAGTATTGATTTTTTATTGTGTAATAATGTATCATCAGCCCTCATTTTTGAGGAATTGGCATTTTAATCCGGTCGACTTGGAGGAACATTCAAATGACAAAGACGGAAAATGAGAGGCCTGAGGCTGCCGGAACTTTCAAAGAATTCATAAGCGGACATATAGATCAGGTGCTTGACAACATGAAGATCGATCAGGATCTTTACAGGCACTACAATGTCAAGCGAGGACTCCGGAATGCCGATGGTTCCGGCGTGCTGGTCGGGCTCACGTCGGTAGGTTCCGTGGTTGGATACGGCATGATGGAGCACGAAACTTATCCGGTGCCGGGCCGCCTGCTGTACCGCGGCATAGAGCTCAGGGATCTTGTGCGCGGTTTTCAGTCGGAGAATAGATTCGGGTTTGAAGAGACGGTCTTTCTGCTTCTTTTTGGTTATCTTCCCAAGACCGGGGAACTGGAGGAATTCTGCCGCCTGCTGGAGTCGATGCGCACGCTGAAGCCCGGATTCAAGGAATCTGCCATTCTGCATCTGCCGAGTCCGGACGTCATGAACAAACTGGCGAGATGCGTGCTTGCGTCATATGCGTTTGACGAAAATCCGGACGATGTTTCTACAGAGAATGTTCTCAGGCAGAGTCTGGAACTCATAGCACAGCTCCCGACGTACGCCGTGTACGGGTATCAGGCCAAGGCGCACTACTACATGGGTCAAGGCCTGCATATGAGGAATGTTGAGCCGGGTTTGAGCACGGCGGAACACATTCTTGCCCTGCTCCGCCCCCACAGCGCCTACACGATGCTGGAGGCGGAAATACTCGACTTGTGCCTGGTGCTGCACGCAGAACATGGCGGCGGCAACAATTCTACATTTACCACACACGTCGTATCGTCCACATTCACAGATACGTACTCCGCAATTGCCGGCGCGATACTTTCCCTCAAGGGGCCGCGTCACGGAGGCGCGAATATTCAGGTATGCAACATGATGGACGATATCAAGGCGCATGTGTCAGACTGGAGCTCACGGGACGAAGTGGCGTCTTATCTGAAGGACATTCTGGACCGCAAGGCGTTTGACGGCAAGGGACTGATATACGGACTGGGTCATGCCGTGTACAAAATATCTGATCCCAGGGCGGAAATTCTTTTCGAAAAGGCGCGTCAGCTGGGGGAGGAGAACCCGCAGAGCGAGGCAGAATTCGGGCTGTACCAGACTGTGGCTGACATTGGGGCGGAACTTCTTCAGGCCAAGACGCATTCGCCGAACAAGCCGTGCATAAACGTGGATTTTTACTCGGGTTTTGTCTATAAGCTTCTGGGAATACCCGTGGATTTGTTCACACCGCTTTTTGCGGTGGGCAGGATCCCCGGGTGGTGTGCGCACAGACTGGAAGAACTTAATTCGAACAGCCGCATAATACGTCCGGCATACAAATGCATACGTCCGGAATCGAAATACGTTCCCATGGCGCAGCGTGTGTGAAGCCGCGCATTTTTCTTGCACCCATGGCGAATGTTACCGATTCCGCCATGCGTGTGATTTCGGCTGAAGGCGGCGCGCAGGAGTGCCGTACGGAAATGGTCGGTGCGGCGGGGCTTGCAAGGGGCGCGCTCAGGACGTTTCAGTTCCTGGAGAGGCTTCCGTGCGAGCGGACGCCGCTGACGGCTCACATATATGGCAGCGATCCGTATGACATAGAGAAGGCGTCTGCGGAGATTCGCTCTGCGGGCGGTTTTGCCGGGCTGGAAATAAACGGAGGCTGCCCCGTCCCTAAAGTAATGCGCAGCGGAGCCGGCGCCGCGCTTATGGACAAACCGGCGCTCATCGAGCGTCTGGTTGCCGCGGCGGTATCCGGAAGCGGTGGCATGCCGGTGTCTTTTAAAACGCGCGCCGGCTTCGATCCCGGGCGCGTCACGGTGTACGATTGTGTCCGTGCGGCGGAAAACGGCGGTGCTTCGGCGGTTGTGGTCCACGGGCGGTTTGTCTCCGCCATGCACAGCGGTCCCGTGAGGCGCGATCTTATACGCTGCGCCGTTGAAGCGGTGGGTATTCCCGTGATTGCCAACGGCGGAGTGCGAAGCGGCGGTGATGCAGTGTCTCTGCTTGCGGAAACCGGTGCAGCGGGGGTGATGGTGGGTCAGGGGGCCATGGGGAATCCGTGGATATTTGAGGAGATCGGAGCCGCTTTCAGGTCGGAGCCCGCCCCGCCGCGTCCGGATTTCGAGGCGATACTCGGCATGCTCATACGGCATCTGGCGCTTTCGATGGAATTGCGCGCTCAGGTCAACTCACGTTTTCCGGAAGATGTGCTGCCGAACGAAACGCCCGAAGCGGGCGCGGTTCACGATTTCAGGAGATTTATGTTTCACTATTTCCGCGGGATGCGCGGAGTCACCGACCTCCGGCGTGAAATGGACTCGTACCGCACGGTGGAGGACATAATATCGGCGGCGAGGGAGAGGATCGCGCGCTGCCGGATTCCCGACGCCGGGAATCCGTGACGGCCGCCGGTTGCACATGGCCGCGTCATGCCTGAAGCCCGTCAGGCATTCGCACGAGACGGGCGGCACGTCGCACTGCCGGTTCCCGTCACTTGACTTTTATGCTCATGCTGTATGCTGGAAGTTTCTTCTTAACCTCATATTTCAGCATTGATAGAGAGAAGCCGTCGTGCGCGCCGAGGGTCGACTGCAGTCTCATAGCGAATGATACCTTTTTGTTGTTGCATTCAAAGGAGACATTTTTGCCGCCGTACACGTCTCCGGAAATTGAAATGCTCTCCAAGTCCTTTGAGTATCCCTTTATGTTTTCACCGTAGTTGAATTCTCTGGTTTTCCCGTCATACGGCACAATTTTAATGGACGACCCCGCCGCCTTCTGCCTGCGTTCCTCGACAGGCGTGGAAAGGTCGAAGGAAATTGACGGGCCGGACAGACAATTTACCCGGATGCAGTGTTTTTCGTCTATTTCCTTATCCGCCCAGGCATTTATGGTGATGGAATCCTCGGTCACCGTCAGTTCGGTGTCTACGGTGATGTCTCCTTCGACAAGCCGTTTAAGCGCGAAGACGGCGGGTGCGGCTGCCGTAACGATCTTTTCAGGCGCGGGCTGTGGAGGGTCTATCCATTTCATGTTCTTGAGCACATTCTGCGCCCATGGCCCCTGAGCCTCGGCGTAGTCGACGGATATGCGTATTCCGGGGCCTATGCTCTTCTGCTCCGCGTCGAGCACCTTGAACATGAATTCCCCGGTGCGGAGCACCTCCACCACAAAGCTGGGCGTCCGGAACCTCGTATTGAGCGATTTGCAATCGCCGTTTGAAAAGATAGGCAAGTTCTTTTCGTTCGAAGGCTGTATAACCTTCACGGGTTCGTTTTTCTGTCCGGGCGCGGGGCTGCTTGCCTGAGGCTGCGTTTCCGCGGCGTTTTTTTCCTGAGGACGTTCTGCCTGAGGGGTTTCTCCGGAGTTAAGTTTGAGCGCAAGCTCCCTTGACTCGGCGGAGAGCATGGAGCCTCTGATTGAAAAAGTGTCGCCGGCCTTGTTTTTCAGAACGACCGAAGGCCCCTCTATTTTCACGAACTCAGCCTCTATCGTTGCACCGGTACGGTTGCTCCACTTATAAAATTCTCCTTCTCCGGAGGCATAACCTGCCGCCGAAAACAGCGCGGCAACGGTAAACACAGCGAGATACCGCATACGTATACTCCTTTCCCCGGCGCGGAGCCGCGTCCGGCTCCGGCGCCCGAATACACTCCGCCAGTCCGCGGAATACTATCATGTACGCTCCATACTACCATATCGGACTAGTTGTCCGCAATGCCGGCATTCGGGGGCCGCAAAACGGGTTATCGCGGCGGCTCCAGTACCGGAAAAAAGGAAAATAAGACGGAATGCAGTGAAGAGGTATTCCGGAAGCGCGTAAGGCCTAAATACCGGCGCACGCTGTAATTGTTTGTTTTTGTGTTGCATTTTGGAACAAAGTCATATAATCTAGAGCGAGTTGGTTTTACAGTTCAACAACAAGCTTTCTATACGGGAGCCATCATGGGCAAGTTGCTTAAAATTTTGACGGTGTTTGTCTTTCTGTTCAGCATAGGCGTTTTTGTCGTCGGGATGCTGAATTTTCAAAAACGCGAATTGCTTATAGGCCGTACTCACGCGCTTGAAGAGAAGGTCATTGCGCTTGCGCTTACTCTTGAGGAAAGCGATCCTGTTTTCGATGGGGTGTCGAGTCATCCGGAGCAGGACATCGATGAAGTGACAAACAAGCCCAACGACGCCCCCATGACGTCGGATTTCTGGAGTACATACAACGACAGTCTTGAGGTAGTCGGCACACCGACGATGAATATCGGCACCCAGGCTTCGCGCCTGCAGCTTCGGCAGTACTACTTCCTGGAAAACGGGAAGCCGAAGAAAAATATTCTCGGTGAGTACGAGACATCTGGCGCCGGCACCATGAATGAGCTTCTCGGCAGAGTCCTCGACCGCGCCAAGGCGCAGCAGACCAATCTGAGCAAGACACGTGAACAGCTGAGGGTCGTCCGCGAGGAACTGGAAAAGGTTATCTTGAATTTGAATGATGAGAAGAAGGCTCGCCGCATCAATCTCAAGACGATAACGGATCTTGAAGCCAAGGTCGTAGAGCTCACTTCTCAGATCGATCAGCTCCGTTCCCAGATCGACCAGCTGAATCGCGAGAAGCTTGAACTCAACGATACGATATCCGCGCTTCGCAACGATTTGAACACCGCCAAAGAACAGCTTTCCTCGCAGGAAGTGGAAATCAACAGGCTCAAGGAGGAGATCAAGCGCCTCACGGCCGACAATACGAACTTCACCCAGCATGAAAGCGGGACTGTTACGCTTTCTCCCGGGGTCAAGGGCAAGGTCGTGCGTGTGGAGCCCGAGTGGTCTTTCGTGATCGTGGAGCTCACGGAAGAAGCCATGAAGGAGATTTTCGGCGAAGATCTTTCCGGCGATTTTGTCCCTGTTGAGATGATGGTGCATCGCAAAGACTATAATGGTGTCGCCGGAGATGTGGTCACGCGCGTCAGGATTACCGGCGTGACGCGCAACGGCAGCAACTGGGCTATTGCCGACAATCTCAGCGGCTGGGAGCAGGCGCCTGTTCAGGTTGGCGATGAAGTTATCTACTGACAAACTTTGCGGGGCGGTCCTTGCGGCCGCCGCTTTGCTTCTGGCTGTTACGGTGTGCGGATGCAAGGCGATGTCCGATCCGGACGGGACGGATCTGAATTGGGCGGAGCGTCCGGAGTGGGAGTTTTCCCCGGCGATACCGTCATCGATGCTGCAGCGCTGACGTCCGGTTGTCTTGGCGGCGTGTTGTTGCGCCGCCTGTTTTTTTTCTGATTTTTCAGAGAGGTGCGATATGAAGATTATAGTTTTTCTTGGTGCTCCGGGTGCGGGCAAAGGGACTGCGGCGGCGCGTCTTGCCGCCAGAACGTCTGCGGTTCACGTGTCGACGGGAGCCATGCTGCGCGATGCATTGAAGAGGGGAACCCCGGCCGGGCTTGCGGCCAAGTCGTATATGGAGTCCGGCGGACTTGTCCCGGACGAGACGCTGGTGGACATGATTCGCGAACTTTTGACCGAAGCTCCGAAAGATGCGGTTTTTCTGTTCGACGGGTTTCCGCGCAATGAGAAACAGGCGGCGGCTCTTGACATGCTGGCCGGCGAGTTTGGCGCGACAGTGGGGCCGGCTGTATGTCTTGAAGTACCGGAGGATGTCATAATGGCGCGTCTCGGCGGCCGCAGGGTATGTCCTTCGTGCGGAGCTGGGTTTCATGTCGAGTCGATGCCTCCGAAAAAAGAGGGAATCTGCGACGTATGCGGCGCGGAACTTACTGTTAGGGCGGATGACAGGCCGGAAACGATACGTCACCGTCTTGAAGTGTACGAGAAGCAGACGGCGCCGCTTCTTTCTTGGTACGAAAAAGCCGGTTCTCTGCGTCGCGTGGACGCGTCCGGCGACGCCGATGCCGTAGCGGACGCCATAATGGGATTTCTTGCCGGTAAATAAAGACTTCATCGGGCGGAGATTATGTTTAAGAACGGAACGCACAACGGGGTGGAATCAGATATAAACGGAATCTATTCTGAGCTGGCGCCGGTGGCCGCACGGTATGGGTTCCGCATGTCGCGCGACTCTGTCACGGTCGGCCGGAGGCCGACCGTGGTGTTCCTTGGAAACCATTCGTCCGGCAAGTCCACCTTTATAAACACGCTTCTCGGCGGCGAGGCGGTGCAGGATACGGGCGTGGCTCCGACGGACGACTGCTTTACGGTCATTGTTTATGGTGAAAAAGAAGGAGACTTCTCCGGGCAGTCGGTGCTGGGACGGATTGATCCGGAGTTTGCATCCCTCTCGGCGTTCGGGCCGGAATTTCTTCAGCGGCTGAGGGTGAAGGTTAGGACGCGCGACTGTCTGAAAAAGATGAATCTCATAGACAGTCCCGGTATGATAGACAGTGCGGGAACCGACAGCGGCAGAGGATATAATTTTGCAGGGGTAGTGAGGCGTTTTGCGGAAATATCCGATCTGGTCCTGTTTATGTTCGATCCGGAAAAGCCTGGAACCACCGGAGAGACAGTTTCGGTTTTTTCAAAATGCCTTTTCGGCATAGAATTCAAGCTTCGCGTTCTTTTGAGCAAATGCGACACGTTTGACAGCACGTATGATTTTGCGAGGGCCTATGGCACGTTGTGCTGGAATTTGTCCAAAGTATTGCATACTAAGGATATGCCTAAAATTTACAATGTTTATACTCCTGTAGACGGGGCCCGTGCGGCGTCAAAGGTGGATTTGACGTGGTTCGACAAGCACCGTGCGGAGATAATTTCGCAGCTCGACAGGGTGGAAGAGGCCAAGTACGACAGTGTGGTGTCCGCCGCGGCGTCTGATTTTGCGGCGTTGGGTGTGGTTGTCCGCATGGAGAATCTTTATTCCGGCATATTGATGCTGCGCTGGATCGCCGGCATGTGCTTTACGGCCGCGGCTGCGGCCGCGGCGGTGCTGGGCACGGGAGCGTATCTGGCTGCGCGGGCCGGGGTAAACATGTTCGGCACGGGAGTTTCCGGGTTTTCGTGGAAGCTGTTTTTTGTATGGACGTCGGCGGCTGTGGCGGGGATTGCGGCGGCATTGGCAGGTTTTTTCATAGTACGTTACGGCAACCGCATATGGAGGCGCAGAGCGGCGAAGTCTGCCGACAAATACTTTGCGCGCGAGTATGCGTGTGAGCTGGCGTCTTCATCGGGGGCGGACGGGGTCCGGCAGTACTGGTATGGTGTGCGCGATACGGTTGCCGGTGTTGTTGCCTCAGGAGGGATACCGTTTTTCTCAAGGGTTTCATCCGGCAGCATATCAAGAATAAACAATCGGGTGATTCCGGAAATAATATCCGGGCGTAAGAAAAGGTAAGTCTCAGATGCTTCTTGCGTTAGAGCGTTCCACGGCGCACGGGAGCGCCGCGTTGTTTTCGGACGACGGCAAACTTTTGGCTGAGGAATATGACGAGGCCGGCCGCGGTGACGCGTTCAGTATAGTGGAAGCCGTTGTCTCCAAGGCCGGGGCCGACATCTCGTGCGTAGACGCATATGCCGTGGGGCTTGGTCCGGGGTCTTTTTCCGGGGTCCGTTCCGCAATGTCGGTTTTGAACGGGATTGCCGCTCCGTCGGGAGCCAGAATAACCGGGGTGGGCAGTGCAGTGGCGGCGGCCTTCGCTTACAGGTCCGGGAGGCGCGGTTCCCTGACAGACCGTGTGGCGGTTGTGGGAGACGCGCGCAGGGGGCGTATCTGGATGTCGGTATTCGGGGACGGGTACGGACATTGCCACGACGCATCTGGGTTTGCGCTTGTGCCGTACGCGGAAGCGGCGAAACAGATTCCGGGCGACGCGATTGTGATAACGCCGGACTGGGATCGTATAAACGTGCTCCTCAAGGAAGCAGTGGGCTCGTCGCGGCTGCACGTGGGGGCGTTCTATCCGACGGCTTCGGCTGTGGGGCAGCTGGCGATTTCCGGCTGCTGTGCGGTGAACGCTGTTCCGATATATTTGAACCCGGCGGTGCTTTCTGTACCGGTATCAGGCAAATGAGGGACAAATTATGAACAAATTTATCGAGATACCGGCGAAAAAAGCCGCTCTTGCAGGAGAATACGACGTTGCAGTGATCGGAGGCGGGTTTGGCGGAGTGGCGGCGGCGCTGTCTGCCGCGAGGAACGGCGCCCGGACATGCCTTATTGAAAAATACTGCGTTCTGGGCGGGCTGGGCACAGCTGGGAACGTGGTGGGGTATCTTGCGCTGTGCGACGGGCGTGGGCGTCAGGTGAGCTACGGCCTGGCTGAGGAGCTCCTTCTCCTGCCGATGAAGTACAGCGGCTGCCGTCCGCTGGGCAAGTGGGGAAACAAGTCCGGAGCTACGCGGGCGGAGCTGTCCGAAACCAGATACGAGATGTGGTACAATCCGGGGCCTATGATGCTGGGAATGGAAGATCTGGCGGAAGAGGCGGGCGTGGATTTGTTCTACGAATGCCGTGTAACGGACGTGCTGAAGGCAGACGGCGGGGAATTGGAAGGTGTGGTAATAGAGAGCTCGGAAGGGTGCTCTGTAATACGTGCGAAGGCGTTTGTTGATGCGTCCGGGGATGCTGTTCTTTGCAATTTATGCGGAGAAAGCTGCGAAATTGCGAAAGAAAACCGCGCCGCCGCATGGTATTTTTCCGTAGACGCCTCTGGATTTGTGTCTCTTGAGAAAAATGCGGTGCATCCGTACAACAGCAGGGATGCGAAGAGACACCCTCCTTTTTCAGGGTTGGACAATTTGTCCGTGAGGAAACATATCTTGCTTTCACATTCGCTTGTAAAGTCGGATCTTGAAAAGAAGAACGCCATGCGTTCCGCAGCGGGAGAAAAGCCGCTGTACCTCTTTTCACTTCCTTCCATGCCGGAGTTCAGAATGACGCGCAGGCTTGAGGGGAAATGCGTTATAAAAAAAGGTGATGAACACAAGTGGCATGAGGATACAGTTGGGATATTCGCGGATTGGCGCAAGGCTGGGCCGGTTTATGCTCTCCCGCTTCGGGCCCTTGCGGCGGTAAAGACTCCGAATTTGTTTACAGCCGGACGCTGTATATCTTCGACCGGTGATGCGTGGGATGTGACGCGCGTGATTCCGGTTTGCTCCGTATCCGGGCAGGCCGCAGGCGCCGCGGCAGCAGATATGGCTGCTTGCGGAGAAACCTCGGTATCTCGCGTGCAGGAAATGCTCCGCCGCGCGGGCGTCAGGCTGGATCCGGAACTGGTCGAAGAAATACCTCCGTGCGAGTGACCATGTTCCGCACGAAATAAACTTCCGTTGTCAGTTCTGCCGCGGCATTCAGCGACTCAACCGGAGGACTCATCCGGACAAACAGGCGGCGAACTTCATTCACTTAGTATGTTTACTGTGCATGCCATCCTCAGACGGCAGCTTTCGCTCTGCCCGGTGTCAATTGCGCTTCCGTGTCCGTGTTAAACGTCGGCCAAATGCGCCGGAGCCGAATATAGACATGCCGGGATTGGCCCACGCTTCTTTCCCCGCAGTGCAGCGGACAAATAGGGCATTTCCGCAGAAGCTGCCGCCGCCTTCTTGTCCGACCGGCTGCGCCATGCCGGAAGACAATCGCGTACGCCGGTACGGCGGTTTGGGTGCGGATTCATTCCGGTTTCACCCGGCGCCGGTTTTCTGCGTCTGATTGCTGTTCTGTCTCAGACTGCCGCATACTGGGATTTTTAGTACGAGACTGTAGGGCATGCGAAAAAACGCGTCCCGGTAGTTTCCGAGACGCGTTCGTGCGGACAGCCGCCGGTATTCTCGCGGCGGCTTGCATTGCAAATTTACCGTATGGGCTCGACTGCCGCCTTGAAGAGGCAGGCAGACTGCTCCTCCGGCATGGTAAACGTCAGCGTGGCAGTGCCGCCGGAGACGTCACGTGCGGCAACCGAAGGTGCATTGCCCTCTGTAGGCACGACGGAGTAGGCAATGTTTTCGGCGAATGTCAGCGGCATCTCGGGTCTGCCGCTCTCAACCATTACCGTAACGATGATTTGAGCATTCTGGATGGTGAAACTGCTGATAGCGAAAGTATACGGCAGAACTACGGATTTTGTCCCATCCTCAAGCGTGACCGCCACCGGTTCAAGACCGTTGAAGCAGTTCAGCGCATCCTCCACGGATGCCGGTGTGAGAAGTTCCCTGATCACTGTGCCGTCGCTGTTCTGGCGGAAGACGTCGAACGTGCCGTCTGTGATGCC
>CASEAR010000006.1 GCA_949285835.1 uncultured Verrucomicrobiota bacterium
CCTCTGGATTTCATATTGCTTTTGTCGTTTGCTCGTCCGAGAAGATTGCAAAACAGGCGCGCAAGTACTACGGCGTCGGAGGCGACACCCTCGAAGAAATGATTTCTGGAGGACGATACGAGGTTGAAACCGAACAAGGAAGCACCAAGTATGACCTTTCCGAAATAGGTCAGGAAGCATCAATCGTACGATTTGTAAATCAGATCATTTCTGAAGCCGATAGACAGAATGCCACGGATATCCACATAGAGCCTATGGAGCATGAATTGCGCATACGCTACCGTATTGACGGACTCCTCCACAAAGTGGACGTGCCGCCGCAGCTGCATAAACTCCAAGCCGCAGTTATATCGCGCGTTAAAGTTATGGCGAACATGGATATAGCTGAAAAGCGCATGCCTATGGATGGACGTATAGGAATACGTGTTAACAACAAAGATATAGACATCCGCGTGTCCACGTGTCCGACCGTATACGGAGAAAGCGTAAGTTTACGACTGCTGCAGAAAAGCGGCAATATTGTTCGCCTTTCACAACTCGGCTTAAACAGCCATGATGAAACAATTATTACAAAAGCAATACACCGGCCAAACGGAATTATTCTGGTTACAGGCCCGACAGGATCTGGAAAATCCACATCTCTGTACGCATTCCTTCATGAGATCAACACGGTGGACAAGCGAATTCTTACGGCAGAAGAACCGGTTGAATACGAAATGCCGGGAATAAATCAAGTACTTGTACGTCCAGATATCGGACTCACATTCGCGCGTGTGCTCAGATCGTTCCTTCGTCAGGATCCCGATATAATGATGGTAGGAGAAATACGCGACTTGGAAACTGCTGAAATTGCAATTAATGCGTCGCTCACCGGGCATCTTGTATTCTCCACGCTTCATACAAACGATGCAGCCGGAGCTTTCGCTAGGCTTATCGATATGGGCGTTGAACCGTTCCTCGTAGCTTCTTCCGTAATAGTGGTTTTGGCGCAGCGCCTTCTCCGCCGGCTCTGTCCGCTGTGCAGGACTGGTGGTTTTGCAGACCCTGCAATGCTAAGTACCTTGGGAATCCCCTGTGATTTATTTTCCGGCAGGCAGATATACAGATCCGCCGGATGCCGCGAATGCGGAATGACCGGTTTTAAAGGACGCGGAGGCGTATTTGAGGTTCTGCAGGTAACGGACGCCATTCGCCAACTGGTCACAGAGCACCGGCCGTCTTCGGTTATTAAATCTGAGGCAATAAATGAAGGAATGACAACGCTGCGGGATGACGGATGGAACAAGGTGTTCGCTGGATTTACGACTGTGGAGGAAGTCTTGCGTGTAACGGAAGATCAGGGAGAGTAAACACGGAGAACGATCTCATCTCTCCACAATAACTTCTAAAAAGGAAAACAACAATGGGAAAAAACAAAGACTGCATCTTTTGTAAAATTGCAGAGCACCAGATACCGGCTGTCTGTATATATGAATCCGACAATGTCATTGCCTTTCTTGACATTAGTCCTATCGAAAAAGGACATCTTCTTGTTGTTCCCAAACGGCACTGGCCATCCATAGCACATACACAGTTTGAGAGCGCTGACGACATCGCCTGCTATGAAGAGCTGATGTATATCGTACGATGTGCCGCGAAAGCCGTGTCGGAGACAATTTCTGACGGCGTCAATATACTTCAGGCTAATGGCGCCTGTGCCGGTCAAACCGTGCCGCATTTGCATTTTCATGTAATCCCACGTTACGGCTCAGGAGAGACAAAGCCTGCTTGGGAATCCGGCGCCGCAGTATATTCAGATGATGGGGAGCGAAATTCCTATGCAGAACGGATTTCGAAGGCCGTAAAGAAGATCATAGAAACGGAGGATATCCTCTGATGAACGATCAGTCATTTGATGACGCAGTAATGCGCATCTCATCCCATAAAAAATGCGAGTACGACATCGAGGCCTTTTATTTCATTCGAGACTGTCTTAACTCTGCCATGAAGAAAAAAAACCTCGATTCGGGACCGAGACATGTGTCGGGAGCCGAACTTTGCGAAGAGGTGAAACAGTACGCATTGGCTGAATTCGGTCCCATGGCTGCGTTCATGATGCGCAAATGGAATATGCGAACTTCTTCGGACATTGGAGAAATCGTTTATCTGTTGATAATTGAAGGCGTGTTTGGCAAAAGTGGAGAGGACCGGAGAGAGGATTTTGATAATATATTTTCGTTTGAAGAGGTTCTTACTCAGCCATATGCAGTGCCGCTCTCGGATTTTTCTCCGTTGAAGTCTAAAGCAAAGTCTCGTCCCAAAAACTCCTGACACAAATTTCTTAATATTCCTAAAAACGGGACGCGGACGAAGGAGCTTTTCTTCGTCCGTTCTCGTGTTTGTGTCGTCTGATTGTTGTTCTTACGGTTGCTTGATAAGTCTCTTTTTTTAACTTAAATAGGGCCTGCTGAACCGGAAAGGATCATGCTGCATTCTGCCAAAACAGCATGGTGAGCGGTTCCCGCTCCATGAAAAATAGCGGCCTGAATCGGAAGCGCAAAAAAGTCTCAGTGTTCCCCAGCCAGCGGATCAGGTTC
>CASEAR010000007.1 GCA_949285835.1 uncultured Verrucomicrobiota bacterium
ACCCGCAAGATTGAGAACTCCGACATTCTCGTCCGCTTCGACCGCCTGCTCCGCGACTATTTCGAGGACGGGCTCCAGCTGACCCTCGGCCTGCCCACCGTGCAGTATTGCGCCGACAAACTGTGCATGTCAGCCAATTACTTCGGCGATGTCATCAAGAAAACCACCGGCGAGACGGCGAGCAGCCACATCCGCCAGTTCGTCATCCGGCTTGCCAAGAACGGCCTTGCGGCAGGGGAGACCGTCTCCCAGGTATCCGATCGCCTCGGCTTCGAATATCCCCAGCACTTCAGCCGGATGTTCAAGAAGCAGGAGGGCGTCACGCCGTCGGAGTACTGCCGCAGGCTGCGGATCGGATGACAGGAAGACCTGTGTTCTATTTGCCTAATTTCGCATATTCCTCATCGGTAACCGGTTCCAGCCATTCGTTGGACGTGTTTTCTCCGGGAACTTCGAAGGCGAGATGCGCGAACCAGCTGTCCGCCGCCGCTCCATGCCAGTGCTTCACATTAGCGGGAATATGGATGACATCGCCCGGAAGCATCTGCACGGCAGGTTTGCCTTCTTCCTGATACCAACCCCTGCCGGCTACGCAGACCAGCATCTGCCCGCCGCCTTTCGTGGCGTGGTGAATGTGCCAGTTGTTGCGGCATCCCGGCTCAAAGGTGACATTGCTGAACGGTATCTGCTCCCTTGAAATCGGTGCGAGATAGCTGTTGCCGATGAAATACTGCGCGTATGCGGTGTTCGGTTCGCCGATCGGGAAGATCATTTCCTGCTGAAATGCCTCCTTGCCGTCCGCTTCCATCATCTCTGTAATCTTTTCCTGTGCCATGATTCCTTGCATGTTAGTCATTGTCGCTACGAATAATAAAAACAGTATCTTTTTCATATTTTCCTTTTTTACAAAGATACTGCGTCGCGGGAGGAGGCGGGGTAGACATATCCTCCGGATTTGTATCAATTTTACGGAAAAAAATGGACGGATAAAGAAACAGTGTCTGCCACAAACATTTATTCCGCTTTTGCTTCCGGAGTGACAAGCACGGAGTCGTTGCATTGAATCCCGTAGGAGACATCACGCACCTTTCCTTGTTGAGGGATCAGGACTCCTTTTTCCACAAGGTCTTTTATGTCGCGTGCAGCTGTGTCCGGTGATACTTTCACATGTCTTGCCCAGTTCTTGGCAGTCAGTTTCCCGGGGTAACCATCCAGATACAAATTCAAAACTTCGCGCTGACGCGCTGATATGACCGTCTCGGCATGGTTCTGCCAGAAAATCGTTTTATTCAGCACCCTCGACAATATCCTGTCGGACTGCCCGACTGAGCGGAGCAGACAGTCCAGATACCATAGAATCCATTCCGTTATCTCGCAAGAACCTTTCTGCGTCTTTTCCAATATATGGTAATATTGCTTCTTGTCCGCGTTGATTTGATGCGAGATGCTGAAAAAACGCATGCTTGAGTTCTCTGCCTGCGACAATGCCATGTCTGCAATCGCCCGTCCGATTCTCCCGTTTCCATCATCAAAAGGATGGATGCAGACAAACCATAAATGCGCAACGGCCGACTTGAGATAACCGTTCTGCGTGTCTGAGTTGAACCATTCCAGAAAACGTGTCATCTCTTCTTCGACTCTTTCTGCGGACGGAGCCGCATAATGCACCTTCTCCCTGCCCAACATGCCCGATATGACTTTCATTTCCCCACTGCGATATTGCGCCACATCTATCTTGACAGTTCCGCTCCAGCCGGAGGGGAAAAGGCAATTGTGCCATCCGAACAGTCTTTCATGGGTCAACGGAGCGCTATAATTGACAGTTGCGTCGAGAGCCATTTCCACGACCCCGTCCACATAACGGGAGACTTGGACCGGACTTGTTGTCGGTACGCCGAGCTTTCGGGCTACCGACGAGCGGACTTGTTCGGTATTCAACTCCACGCCTTCTATTTCCGATGATGCGATGATGTCATGAGAGAGGGCTTCGGCTATTGCGGACATCTTGTCGTCAAAACCCATCAGGCTGAGCCGTCCCATCAAATAACCGACAGCTTTGTACACCTCGTTCAGTTTTGCATGTACGAGCTCTTGGCTCCATGAAAACGAAGGCCAGTCTTTATGTTCATATATGTACATGACGCAGGCACTTTTTGCAAAGGTAGTATTTTTGCGGCGAATTAACCGCAAATTTTGCGGCTTATTTTCCGCATGAAAGCAGACTTGAAAGCCAATTGACGGATATCTTCTCCGAAAATACGGCGTCACAAGGTGAAGCAGGGTAGACGGATCCTCCGGATTTGTATCAATTTTACGGAAATAACTACCGCGAGTGCGTTTTCGCGTCCTTATCTGCTGACGCTTTCCGCGGAAAAGCGTATTTTTGGAACAAACGAAGCGTACATGGAAATCATCAAGACAGACACCATCGAACAGTACAACCGGTTTTTCGGATTCCACACCCAGCATCCGCTGGTCAGCGTCGTACATTTCGACCGTTCGGAAGGCCAGCCGGCCGAACCCGCATACCGGATGACATTCGGCTTCTACGCCCTCTTCCTGAAGAAGACCGTGGGCTGCACCATCAATTATGGAAAGACCAAATACGACTACGACGACGAGACCGTGGTATGCTTCGCACCCGGGCAGACTATCGGCGTCCAGAGCATCGAGGGCGGCCCCGTGCC
>CASEAR010000008.1 GCA_949285835.1 uncultured Verrucomicrobiota bacterium
CGGGCGCGCCACCAAACACTCTGAGCATACCTTCCCGCAGATGAATGCCAATGCCGGTTTATATCGAGCCGCCGGAGCGGCGAATCCGGGAAGCCGTGGGCGCAGCTAAAAGCGGAAGACTCAGCCGGGGCGCGGCGGTTCTGTGCGGAAAGAACAGGCTTCTCCGAAATCTGACCTCCCGCCTTCCGGCTAGCTGAACACGCCGTAACGCATTGCCTTGAGCGCGGTTTTGCCAAGGACCCCGGCATCTGCCCATGACGTGAGCCTGCGTTCACGGCGGCAGTCGACAATGCGCCGGGCCGCTACCGGCCCTATGCCGGGAATCCTGAGCAGCTCCATATAATCGGCCTTGTTCACCTTGACGGGGTAGAACTCCGGATGCGCGTCCGCCCACAACTGTTTTGGGTCCCGCAGCCTGTCAAAGTTCCCGGTCTCGTCAAAGAGAAGCTCGTCCGACGAAAACCCGTAGCTGCGCATGAGGAAATCCGCTTGGTACAGCCTGTGTTCCCGGTCAAGAAGCGCGTCTCCGGAGCCGTCGTCAAGGGTGAATTCGTCGGGATTCTTTTCCTTCTGATACGCCGAATAGTACACGCGCTTGAACTGCAGCCGGTCGTAAATCGCGCCGGTGTAGCGTACGATCTCGCGGTCCGTCTCCGTGGACGCCCCCACAATGAACTGAGTGGTGCACTTCACGCGGTCATAATCCGCACCTTTGACCGTGTTCTCTGAAATAAACTTCAGCGGAGCCACAATGTCAGTATCAAAATGCTTGTACGAGGACAGTTCCCTGAAATACTTTTTGCCGGGCGTCTCTATGTTCAGAGACACCGCCGAGGCGAGCTGTAGCGCCCGCAGGATTGCCGAACGCGAAGCCCCCGGCAGGATTTTGAGATGTATATATCCCCTGTAGCGGTATTTTTTCCGCAGGATTTCGGCGGCGGCGATCAGCTTCTCCATCGACCGGTCGGCATTCCCGACTATTCCGGAAGAGAGGAAAATCCCCAGAAGCCACTGCTTCTCAAGATGCCGCATAAAGACCGCCGCAATTTCGTCCGGAGTTATGGAACACCTGTTCGATATGCCGTCCTGCCGGAACGGGCAATACTTGCAGTCGCTGGAACAAGCGTTGGTCATGAGCGTCTTGAGCATGATCCCCTTGCCGCCGGAAGCCAGCTGCACGGGATAAAGCCACGCCCCGTCGGATGTGCGCTTACGGTGTTCCTCCGCGTCCTTGGACGAACATGCGCAGGAAAGGTCGTACTAGGAACTTTCCGCCAGAAGAGAAAGCCTCTCTTGTACGCTCAGCACCATGTCGCAGCGTCTCCGGTCAACTCCGTTTGCCCGCGGCGGCGGTTTTCCTGACTTCCGAGGAGATGGTCATAAGCTCCTTCATAACGCCGGACAAATCGTCGCGGTGTCCGCGCACACCGAACGAATCGTGCAGCTGCCGATATATCCGGAACAGGCGGGCGTACACTGCCGCACGCCGCCGGTCCGGCCTGAACACCGTGTCCTTCACGCCGGTCATCACCTTCTCGGCTTTCTGGACGTCTCCGTTAAATCTTCCCGCCGCCACGGCGCCGAACATCGCCGCGCCGAGGGCGCAGGTCTGTGAACTGCGGCTGATCTTTATGGAGCGGTTCAGCACATCCGCGTAGATCTGCATCATGAACGGGCTCTTTTCCGCGAGTCCGCCGCACGCGACGACTTCGCGGACCCTGGAGCCGTATTCCTCCAAACGCTGGATTATCACAAGCGCACCGAACGCCGTCGCCTCCACAAGCGCCCGGTATATCTCAGGGGCCGTGGTGTGAAGCGTCAGCCCTAACATCATCCCGGAGAGCATGGGATCGACCAGCACGGTGCGGTTACCATTGTTCCAGTCCAGCGCCATGAGGCCGGATTCGCCCGGCAGGAGCCTTCCTGCCTCAGCCTCGAGCGCGGCATACGGATTGTCCCCGCAGAAGTCCTTCGGGAGGAGCTTGTCCACATACCACTTGAAAATGTCGCCCACCGCGGACTGCCCGGCCTCTATTCCGAGCATGCCCGGAACAACGGAACCCGGCACCACGCCGCACACACCGGGAATATCCCGCGTGCCGCGCCCGCCGCGCATCACCATGACGTCGCACGTGCTGGTGCCCATTGTCTTCACGAGCACGCCAGGCCTTACGCCGCACCCCACGGACCCGTGATGACAGTCAAACGCACCCACGGCCACCGTTATGCCTTCAGGCAGCCCGGTGAGAGCGGACATCTCCCGCGTGAGCGTGCCCGCCGGCCAGTCCGACGGCACCGCCTGCGAGTACAGACGGTCCCGCAGTTCCGCGAGCTCCGGCGCGAGACCGGCAAGAAACTCCTTTGAAGGGAGGCCGCCCCATTCGCTGGAAAACATGGCCTTGTGCCCCGCCGCACATATGCTGCGCCGCATTTTCAGCGGATCCGTATTGCCGGTGATGAAAGCCGGGATAAAATCGCACAGTTCGACCCAGGAATAGGCTGCGTCGAAAACGGCGCGGTCGGTTCTGAGGCAATGCCATATCTTCGACCAGAACCACTCCGACGAATACACGCCGCCGCACTTGGTCAGATACTTTACCTTGAAGCGCGAGGCCGCTTCAGTTATCGCCGAGGCCTCCTCGTGCGCCGTGTGATCCTTCCAGAGCCATGCCTGCGCATTCAGATTCCTGCGAAAGCGCCTCTTCATCCCGAGCGGCATGCCATCCGCATCCACGGGCATGGGCGTTGAACCGGTGGAGTCGATGCCGATCCCCACCACTCGGTCGGGACTGAACTCCGCAAACGACGAGGCCAGCCGGACTGCCTCCGACACCGTGCTGACAAAGCCCTCAATGTAGTCCCCGGGGTGCTGCCGGGCGAGACGCGGGTCTTTGTCCGACACAAGCACGCCGTCGACGCCCGACGGATAACCGAAACTGCTGGAAGCAAGCTCTCTGCCATCCCGCAAATCCACCACCACAGCCCTCACGCTGTTGGTCCCGAAATCAACCCCGACAGAATATTCTCCGCTATCCGCTCTGTTCATAACCGCTCCGTAACTGGTCAATGTA
Organism: uncultured Verrucomicrobiota bacterium; assembly: GCA_949285835.1. Taxonomy (GTDB): domain Bacteria; phylum Verrucomicrobiota; class Kiritimatiellia; order RFP12; family UBA3636; genus CASEAR01. Next base: position 3,072 of record CASEAR010000008.1, read on the forward strand.
ACAAAGGCCCGCTTCCCCTACGGATTCTAAGCGCCCCACAGCTCCGACAGGCGAACCCACTGTTCCACAGAAAGTTCCCCGGGCCTTGCGGCCGGAGAAGCCCCTGCGGCAGCAAGCGCGTTCCGAACAAAGTCCGGGGCTCTCGCGTACCCGCCGCCCGCACTGCGCATGGAGGAAGCCAGCTGCTTGCGCCTGTGCGCGAACGCCGCTTTCACGAGTCCGTCAAAATAAACGCTCTGCGCCCCTTCCATCCTCCATCTGCCGTGACGCCTGAACCTCACCACGCAGGACATGACGTCCGGCCGCGGCATGAAACACTGGGGCTTCACGCTGTGCAGCACCTCCACGTCATACCTGCGCTGCAGGCGCACCGAAACTGAACCGATGTCTTCGCTGTCCGGAGCCGCCGCAAACCTTTCCGCAACCTCTTTCTGAACAAGCACCACCATTATCTCCGGAGGATTTTCGCACTCGGCTGCTATCATCAGCACCCTGACGCCCACGGAATACGGCAGATTCGAGACGACGTGCGTCACTCCGGCTCCAAGTATGCCGGGGATGCCGGCGTCCAGCGCATCCGCATGAATCAGCTCCGGATTCCCTGCGCCGCCCCATCGCTCGAAAAGCACGCTGAACAGCGCATCGTCCTTTTCTATCGCCGTTACGTGCGCGGCCTCTTTCACGAGCCTTTCTGTAAGCACGCCGAGTCCGGGCCCGATTTCCAGCACCTTCTGCGTCCCGTTGAGCTCCGCCGCCGCGACAATTATGTCAAGTATGTTGCGGTCGATTAGAAAATTCTGCCCCATGGCCCTGCTTGGTTTGATCCCGTGCTCGGACAGTATGCGCGCGACAACGCCAGGACTTGTAAGGTTAAGCTCTGTCATCAGAGATTATTCATACGGAGGATATATCACGATCGAAGCGTTCCCCCTGAGCTTTCGGATCCATTCCGAACGCAGGCGCTCCGCCTCGCGCTCGAAGATGGATTCCCTTATCTTGTCCTGAACCTCGGCCAATGAGATCCTGCCCGCCAAAGTCTCGCTGTCTTTGCGAACAAAATAGTTCATGCCGCCGATCTCCACGGGACCGGCCGTCTCCCCGGCGGAGATGCCCTCCAGCGCCTCCGCTATCACGGGGTTCAAATCCTCAGATGGGACGAGGCGTCCCATTTTTCCGCCGTCTTCCGCATTGCTGCCGACGGAATACCGGCGCGCCAGCTCCGCAAAATCGCTTCCGGAGGCAATTCCCTGCGCCACAACGTCAAGATTGTTAGTGCCGTTAAGCGCAATCAGGGACACTTCGGCCTCGGCCTTTTGCGTATACAAATCCGAATTTTTCCTGTACTCACTGAGAACATCGCCCACCGACACATGCACGTTGTCGTACACGAAAGAACGCTCCATCGCCATGACTATGAGCTGTTTGCGGATATTCTCCCGCCAGTCGTCGTATTTCATTCTAGCCGCCGAAAGCATGTCCATCAGCTTCGAACGGTCTCCGCCGAAGTTGCGCTCCACAATATCGGCCACGCGCCGGTCCAGCATGTGCTCCGGCACCCTCAAATCGCCTGACTCGTATTCCTCCACGATAAGCTCCCGGTCTATCGCCTCGTCAAGAGCCCTCTCGTACATTCTGCGGAACACGGTTTCACGATCCGCCCCGGACGCCTCATCCGCCGGATCCATACGCATGTACGACACGACCTCGGACACCGTGATGCCCTTGCCGTTCACCGATGCCGCCACCCCGTCGACCGCATTGTTTATGCCGAGCCGCTCCACCGTCGCCGCACCGGCGGCAACCGCCGAAACCGCCGCAAAAACAGCGCAATAGAACGGCGCTGCGAATCTATGAGCCATAGTCCGTACCTCCTTGACACTTTCTGCCGCGTATTATACGCTATTGCGACCTGTTTATAAAGAATCAAATGACTACGCATTCCACATCTCCGCAGCTGTATATATCCAGTCTCTCCAATCCCCGTGTAAAGGACATCGTCCGGCTCAGACGGCGCTCGCACCGTGACGATGAAAAAGTTCTGCTCACGGAGGGATACCGCGAGGTAAAACGCGCGCTGGACAACGGGTACGTCCCGTACGCGCTGTACATATGCAGGGAGTTGTTCATGGGGGAACACGAGGACGCCATCATAGCCGGAGCCGCCGGCGCCGGGGCGGAAATCGTGTCGTGTGCGAAAAACGTCTTCATGAAGCTCTCAGCCCGGGACAGGCCGGACGGCCTGCTCATGACCGGGCCGCAGATATCACGTTCGCTTGAATCCCTCAGTCTTCCGGAAAACGCGCTTGTAATAGTGGCGGAAGCCATCGAAAAACCAGGCAACCTCGGCACCATCCTGCGTTCCGCGGACGCCGCGGGCGTTTCCGCCGTGTTCGTATGCGACCACTGCACCGACGTGCAGAATCCCAATGTCGTGCGCGCAAGCATAGGCGCTCTCTTCGCCGTGCCGGTTGTCGATGTGTCGAGCGACGAAGCCATAGACTTTCTGAAACGCGGCGGATTCACCATCCTCTCCTCCACGCCGCACGCGGAGGCGTTCTATTCCGACTTTGATCTTACCGGCCCCACTGCAATTGTGGTGGGTTCCGAGCAGTACGGACTCAGCGACAAATGGATGAAGGCGGCGAACGCCCTCGCCCGCATACCCATGCTCGGACAGTGCGATTCTCTGAACGTGGCGTCCGCGACCACAATACTGCTCTTTGAGGCTGTGCGGCAGCGCGTGTCAAAAGACCGCCGCATTGTTCCGGTCCCGCACATACACGAGCACACGTCTCACCATACCGCATCTTCCGACTGAGCCGCAAACAGCAACCAAACGGAGAACTATGGCAACCAGAAAGACCGTAGAAGGCGTAATCCGAGCCCTTAAAATACAGAAAAATCCGGGAGGAGCCCCGTCCGGCGCCTGCTCCCATGTGCTGACGGCGGAAGTCATATGGCCGAGACCCGCCATACAAACCAAAATCTACGCATCGGCAGCAACTTTCAACAACGGGGAAATGGACTGCGGCAACTGGCTTAAAAGCGTAGTCTTCAAGGAAACCGTAGAAGGTTCGTTCGGCGTGAGGTTCGGCGTGTCGGAACCCGCCACATCAAGCGAGATACGCAAGTTTTTTGGGAATATTCTGAAAGCCGGGGTTTCTCTCGTCACTGGATTCGCTGCGGACGCCGCCGGGAACGAGGATCTGTCCGAGTTCATCACAAGCCCCGTTTCACAAGCCGCATCCATGACGGCATCATCGCAGATCCGTACAATCGCTCAATGTGAAGCGGCACTGTCGCTGCAGGAGATAATCGACGCGGGAGACGGCGGACTCCTCGTCAGGCTGCCGCTGGTATGCCCGTCGGATTTCGTGCGCCGCGTCAGCAGCGCCGGGCAAAAGGTCCACCGTACGAAAAAGATGATCTCCAAGGGAGAGGCCAACGGATACGCGGAAGTAATTTTCAACGCGACATAACGGGACACAGAAATGCTCGAAAGTCTTTTGATCGTGGGACGGCAGGTCGCAATCCTGTTCGTCCTGATAGGCATTGGCTACGCCTGCAACCGTCTGCGCGTGTTCGACAAGGCGGCCGTACGCGGGATGACGGATCTCATGCTTTACATCGTAACCCCGGCCCTGCTGGTGCACGTGTTTCAGGCGGAACGCACTCCGGAGCTTACCGCATCGCTGAAGCTCGCATTCGTATCCGCTGTGGTCTATCACTTTTTGAACATAGTCACGGCGCACCTTTTCATGCACGACCGCGTCCGCGAGCGGGAGAGCGTCCTACGTTTTTCCATAGTGTTCTCAAACGCAGGATACATGGCCATCCCGCTTCAGAAAAACATCCTCGGCGACCAGGGCGTGCTGTGCGGCTCTGCGGTCATCGCCGTCTTCAACGTCCTGCTCTGGACGTACGGGTACATGGTCATGCACGGCCCGGAAGCGGACCGTGAAACCGCAGACGCAACTCCGGCGGCACGGCAGCATGGGGCCGCGGCGCGCATATTGAAACTGATTTTCCTCAACCCGGGCACTTTGGGGGCGCTCGTGGGAATCGCATTCTTCATGCTGAGGATAAAACTGCCGTACGTAGCCGACGAACCGCTGCGCTTTCTGGCGGAACTCAATACGCCAGTCCCCATGCTTATAATAGGATTCTATCTGGCGGAAGCAAATATCGGCAAAATCTTCAAGGACGCAAAAGTATACCTCAACATGCTGCTGCGGCTGACCGCGGTGCCGCTCATCCTCCTGGGCATATTCATGGCGGCCGGAATCCGCGACAGGATACTCGTAGTATCCTCCATCATCGCCGCAAGCGCGCCGTCCGCCGCAGTAACGACGATGTTCGCCGCAAAATTCAAACAGGACGCGGAACTTTCCGTCGGCATAGTCTCGTATTCGACCCTTGTGTCCATAATAACTATGCCGGTTGTTATCGGTTTTGCACACTATCTGACCGGATTGTAATGCGCGAAACGGAGAGCAGGCAATGAAATCCGACATAGAATCAATCGCAAAGTTTACGCCCGCACACTCCACATTCGTCGGCGTGGACTCCGACGGATGCGTATTCGACACCATGACCGCGAAGCAGTGCGGGTATTTCCATCCGCTTATCATTGAACACTGGAGCCTTCAGGGCATCGAAAAACAGGTGCGCGCCGCAGCGGAATTCATAAATCTGAAGTCGCGCTGGCGCGGGAGGAACCGATTCCCCGCCCTGCTTATGACGTTTGAAATGCTGCCAGGAATGAAGGGCGTGCCTGAATCAGGCGTGCGGATCCCGGAAACAAAAGATCTCAAGTCCTATTGCGAATCAGGGCTGCCGCTTGGGAACTGCACCCTTGAAGCCGAAGTAAAACGGACAGGTAGCCGGGAACTGGCGCAGGTTCTCAAATGGAGTCTAGACGTAAACCGCAAAATTTCCGAGGAAATGCCGCCAGCCAGTCCGTTTCCCGGCGCGGTGGAAACGCTGCGCATGATGTCCGGACAATCAGATTTGGCAGTCGTCTCCCAGACCCCTCTGCAGACGCTCATACGCGAATGGGAGCATTTCGGCATAATAGGCATCCCGAGCATTATCGCGGCGCAGGAGGCCGGGTCAAAGTCCGAACATATAAGGCTCGCGGCCAAAGGCAAATACCCGGACAGCCACATTCTGCTCGTGGGCGACGCCCCCGGAGACATGGAGGCCGCACATTCGCAAAACATCCTCTTCTACCCCATAATCCCCGGCCGAGAGGAAAAATCCTGGGCAGAACTGCGTAGCTTCTACTATGACGAGTTTCTGCGCGGCAATTTTGAGAAGTACGAGAGACGTCTGACAGACGCTTTCCTGGACGCGCTGCCGTCGGAATTCCATCAGTAGCCGCGCCTGCGCGCCCCCGCCGGATGCGAGCGCTTTTTGTAGGACTCGCCCACGGCAGAGCGCAAAAAACGCACCCCGGCGGGGAAATCGGGACGTGGTCGGCACCCGTCACGTAGAGGAATTAAGCCAATCGTCGATCAAACGGCGGGCCAGACTGAGCTTCTGCGGAAGTTCCGGCATGGAATCGCGGCGGAAAAAATCCGCGCACAGGAGCTCTTCTTCCTGTATTTTCAACTCTCCGCGCAGATACTCAGCAGTAAACCCGAGCATTATGCCGCACGGATAAGGCCACGGCTGACTCGCAAAATACCTGATATTACGAACTTCAAGCCCGGTTTCTTCAAAGAGCTCGCGGACAACGCAATCCTCCAGCGTCTCACCGTACTCCACAAAGCCTGCCACCAGTCCGTACCAGGGGCCTTTGAAATTGCGAGCCCTCACCATCAGTATTGAGTCTCCACGGTCAACCCTGACTATCACCGCAGGAACAATGCTTGGAAAAACCTCGCGGCCGCAAGAAACGCACCGCTTCAATATCCGGGACTCGGTTTTCAGCCTGCCGCCGCACACGCCGCAGAACTTGTTGGTCGTGTCCCAGTATACGGTCTCGGCCCCTTTGCCCGCCGCCGCATACGCAGACGCGTCAAGCAGCGTTCCATACGCTGTCCTCAGCGGCACAAATCCGGCGCCCTCCGGAACAGGGGCATCCTGATCCGCGCAATACGCACGGAAAATTCTTCCGTCCCCGGAACTCACGTCAAAAACCGAAGCGCCCGCCGCCGGACGCACCGGCGGCGAGGAGCTCTCAGGGAGGACAAGCTCACCGGACGAATTCCTCACAAACAAAAGCGCCCCGGCCCGGAAAGCAAGCCAAGGCGCATCAGACGAACCGTTCACTCCGCTCAGCCCTGCCTGTTGTAGTCAAAATCCATTGCATCGAGCAGCGCATGAGCAATGCAGTGATGCCCCGGAATATTGGGATGAACGCGGTCCCACGCCACAAACGACGAATGCGCGCACCCAGCGAGCATCCTGTCGGCATACGACTGCGCGTCCACGAAAAAGATGCCCTGAGCTTCCGCAATCTCACGACAGATTGCGCCGTACTCGCGTACCCTGGCCCCCATGGCGTCCTTTAAATTGGTCTCCCAGTAAACCGGGGTCATGAGGAATATCCCCTTGACAAGCGGCCTGGTTCGCCCTACGAGCTCAGAAAGCGTCTTCCTGTATTCATCCGGAAGCACATGCAGTTCCGGCATCGACTGCACGTCGAACTGCCTCCATACGTCGTTCACGCCGATCATAATGGAGACCCAGTCCGGCTTGAGATCGATGACGTCGGTCTGCCAGCGTTCCTTGAGATTACGCACCGTATCCCCGCTGTTGCCCATGTTTACAACACGTATCATCAAATCCGTGTAGACCGAAGTGATCATGCCGTAAACGATGTTGGGGTAACCGGCGCCGTGAGGATTGAACAGACCCTCCGACACCGGGCGCGTACGCCCGGCGTCAGTCACGGAGTCCCCGATCATCAGCAATTTCTCGCCTTTTCCTATTTTCACAGATTTTCCATACACCTTCGAGGCCAATAAACGATCGCCTCAAAGCTTTGTTCCCGTGTAAACAACTTCCTTGTATGGACTGTGCCAGTGCTCTATAAACCGGAAGTCCATCGTGGCGCCGTCCGCACTGATGGTGCCTTTTATCTCGCCTGTCCCTACGCCGGGATTCTCCATATCGCCGGAAAATTCGGAGCCGCTCACCTTGTACGTACCGTAAACGCGCAGTGCGTTGCCCGCACGGTCATCGGTTATTTTCCAAGTCCCATCCGAAGAAAACGTCACATACCAGGACGACCCTCCGGAATCAACCAGCTCCCACATCCCTACTATCACGGAGCCCGAGACGGCAGCATTCCCTCCGCTGGAGGATCCGCTTCCCCCTTCGTTTCCGTATGGACCATCGTTGGAGCTGCTCTCGCATCCGGACCATAGCGCGGCGGCGCATACCATGGCGGCAAGCGCCGATCTTACCCGACAAAAGGCCTTCATATCCGGCATCCTCCGCTTATCACTTGTTTCCCGAAGCATATCCATGCGAAACCATAAATCGATAGCTCTCCTCTATGGCCTTCCACATCTCAACTTCACAGTAGTCGAGTTCGACGACTATGCTCGAGACCTGCTCCGGAAGCTCAAGCACGAGTTCACGTATGGGCAACTCGCCCTGACCGAGAGGCAGCAGAGATATCTTCCTGTCCAGAATCCCGTTCACATACTTCTGTTCGGCATCCTTCTGGTGAAGAGCCCCGTCCTTGATATGGATAAGAATCATCCTGTCGCTGAACAAGCGCATCATATCGACCGCATTCTCCACCCCGATGTTGGTGGACCAGAACGAATCTATCTCAAACTTGACTTCCGGGCACAATTCCGCGTAAATCTCGTACTTCAGTCTTCCGTCTATACGCTCGAACTCGAAGGCATGATTGTGCTGGAAAAGCGTTATGCCGGCCGCCTTGAATTTCTCCAGCATCAAATTTGTATTTTCCGCTGTTCTTTTTATGGAGTCCATGTCCTTGAATTCAGCCGCGCTGTAACCGCAGACGCACTTGTCTAGCCTCAGCTCTCCGAGGTCGTCTATAATTTTCGAACAGTCGTCCGGAGAGTGGGCCCATGGCGAATGCGACGAATACATCTCAAGCCCGAGATCGTCGATTATCCGGCGGAACTCCCTGCAGGGAATATCATGAAACCCGGCCGGTTCAACGGCTTTGTACCCTATGTCTGCCACTCTCTTTATTACGTTTATAAAGTCATCCCTGGTCTTTGAATATTCACGCAGGGAATAAAGCTGCACGGCTATCGGTTTAGGCATCTCTGGTGTCCTTTCATTTGGGGCCGCAGGCCCTTCGTTCACTTTCTCTGCCGGAAATCTAGCACACATACGTTTTTTTTGCAACAAACTACGTCTCCCTCGACCTTCCGCGCCTTCCGGCCACCCCTCTGCTCCAGCTTTGTTTTTCAGGAAGATTATGACCGCTGCGGAAACTGCCGACATTGCCACTGCAGATACGATGTCCGCCGTCCCGCTTCCGCGCAAGGCGAGTTCCCCCGCAAAAACAATGAGAACCGTGGAAGGCAGAAATCCCACTGCAGAACCAATTGCAAAATCCCGGAACCCGGTGCCTGTAACGGACATGTAAACGGAGGAAAAAACCCCGGGAACGGGCAGCTGACGGACAAGGATCACCGCCGGAATTCCCCGTACGCGCCCCAGCCTCCAGAACATGTCCCGAGTCCTCCCGCCGGACACGGCCTGCTTCTCCAGGCTCCCGATCTTCGCAAGGAAATACGTCACCGAAGCCCCTGCCACCGATGCGAACATGGACGCAGCAAAAGCGGGCCACGGATCGAGCAGAACAACCGCAGACGCCGCAATCCACATTCTGGGGACCCCAAACCCGCACAACAATGTGCAGACCGCCGCAAACACCACGAAAAACCACCGATGCGACGAATACGCATCCGCCGTATCCACAAGCGCGCTGCGCAGCGCCTCCGCTTCTCCTCTGAAAATTACGGAGCACAGAGCGGCCGCCGCCAAAAGCAATACAGCGGCCGTACCGACTGCTCGGAACATCCGTCTCCGGCGGTTCATTCGGGACGAAGGGTTCTCAATACGCTTCCGGCTGCAAATCAAAAACCTTCCAGACATAGACTTTCGACCCCATGGCGAACGTCCCGCCGTCCCCCGTCAGACAGCCGAATCTCGCATCCAGATTTTCTGCATCTTTATCCAGAAACACTGCTACGCCATGCTCTTCTATCTGCATCGCATTAAGCATTTCTGCGTCCGTATCCAGTCTTTTCCCTGTTCGGCCCGCATGGAGGGCCAGAGTTTCGCCGTAGATGTCGTACAAAAGCAGCCTGCCGTCCTCCGGTATGTACTTCTGCGCTATCTCCTTCATCTCCATCGGCTCCTTGAGCTCATTGAACGCCGGATACACTATCCAGCTGCACAATGAGAACACCGCCGAGACAAACAGGCAGAACCGGACGAACCAGCTGCCCTTGCGGATACCGGCAAGAACCCCGGCGCTGAATGCAAGCGAAACCAGAAAGCACATGTGAAAAGGTACGAAGTCCGGCAGCTGGACGGCGGCATATTCCGAAACCCGTTCTTCGATCAGCCAGCGTGTCCAAGGGAAAAACAATACCATGGATACAGCCGCAAAAACCGCGGGCACCAGAAACGCGAAAAGAACGGCCACCCCGCGGCAATAACGGTTTTCGCGAATTGACGATGCCGCACACGCCAGAATCAGCGCCAGAGGAGGAAACGCCGTCATGATGTAGACGCCCCGTTTTGAAACTGGAATGGAGAAAAAAACAACAACAAACAGACACCACGCGCACAGCCTGCGCAGCTGCATCCTGTCGGTCTTGTAAAGGAACACGGCGGCAGGCGGCAGGAACAGCGTCCACGGCATGAAATCCCCCGGCAGACGAAACAGATAATACCATACAGGCTTGACATGCCCGTATGATCCGGCAGCCCGGGATAAATTCTGCGAAAACAATATCTCCTTAAAATACGCATCCGTGCCACTCCCCAAAGCTGCAAATGCGAGCCACACTGCCGGAACCGCCAGACTCAGCGCGAACACCAGTGCCCACTTCCCCGCGCCCATTCCGATACGTTCTTTTCCACCCCATTTGAACGCCAGAAAAGACCCCAGCGGAATTATCAGCCCTACAGGGCCTTTAGCAAGAACAGCCAAACCCATAAGCAGAGAAGCGCACGCCGTGCGCCGCACGGACTGCCCGGAAACGAGCAGGTAAAATGCCGACAGTTCCAGGCCTGTCAGAAGGGCGTCTATCTGACCAATACCGCACGTCTCCCAGAACTGCACCGCTGTGGACACAATAACGCACGCAAGAAGACCTGTTCCGGCGCCGCGTATTCTTCGGCCTATGCCGTACACAGCCAGAAGCGCAAGCGCTGCGCCGACAAGATTCGGCAGCCTCTCTCCGAACGGCGAGGGTAAAACAGCCGACCCGGCGTTTATAAGCCAGAACATGAGCGGAGGCTTGTGCCCGTACGCCTCGCCATGACGCTGCGGTACAGCCCAGTTCCCAGTATCTGCCATCTCTCTGGCCACATACACAAATCTTGCCTCGTCAGGCTCCCAAAAGCCGCGCAAAGCATACTGTCCGCCCCACATCAAAATAACAAAAAGGAGTATGAAAAGCAGCGGATGCCTTTTGAAAAAATCTATCGCTTTCATAAACACACGCTTTCCGTCTCGCCCAGCTCAGGCAAGCTCCGTATATTCCGGCGCTCCGGCGCGGCTTTTAAGCCACCTTACGCCGAACATGTCACGCACTGTCCTGAACAGCCTGCCCATATGCGTCTACTTGCTCCTGCCGACAGTCCTGCTGCGATGCGAGACCGGGATTTGCGTTATCTTCGCCCCCTGCATCATAGCAAGCGCCGGGAGAAATCTGTGCATGCCATCCCAGTACTGGAGGTCTTTCACAAAACCGGCCCTGAACGCCTTGAGCGAACATCCCGTGTCGGCGATGCCGTCGCCTATCACCGCCCTCCTTACCGCATTGGCAATACGACTGCCGGCCCTTCTGGAAAAACTGTCCATGCGATTTCGCCGGAACCCGCAGCATACGTCCGATGCCCTTAGCGCATCCACACAATTCGGAATGTCCGACGGGACGTTTTGCCCGTCCCCGTCCAGCGTCACAACAATATCGCCGCGCGCCGCCCTGAACCCCGCCCACATCGCTGCGCTCTGCCCCCAGTTGCGCCGCATCGATATAATCCTGAGCTCAGGAAAACCTCTGCCGCGGATGTCCTCCAGAAGCTGTCCGGTGCCATCATCCGAGCCATCGTTCACCACAACGATCTCGTACCTTCCCATCTCCGAACAGGCATCCCGCACCTCTTCGAGCAGCGGAGCAATACTGCCGCACTCGTTGTAAACCGGAATAACAACACTTATCATATCCTCAGCCATGTCTGCCATCCTCCTCTTTTCTCTCAGGGAGCGACATTATACAATGAAAAATCCGCCCGCAATCCATTCCGTAAATTATATTTCAGTAATGTTTTATAACTTATTTAAAATAAATGATATATATAAAATAATACACACCGGAAAATCCTTTCAAAAGGGCTGAAGAGACACAAAAAGGCCAATATTGCGTACAAAACAGGCTCGTGCCGCGCCCCCAGAATAGAACCAATCTTGACCTGAAACTTTTTTTCGTATATACATAACGTCCGCAATGCAGCCGTATGTGCGAGGGCATAAACGCCGGTATCTGCGGCTGTCAAAAAAAAAAAAGACTTAGGAGTGAAACACATGATGAACAACAAGTGTGGCGTGTTAGCGCGGCTTGCTGGTATCGCAGGCGCTGTCGCAGTTTCTTTCGGACTTGTATCATGCGAAGGAGATTCCCACGATGGCGATAAGCCCACCGATGAAGAATATGCCAACCTGATCGGTGACGAGAAAGCGGAAAGCATCGCTTTCAAGGCCGCCGGGGTTTCGGAATCAAGTTTGATCTGGTGGGAAACCGAATTTGACAGAGAAAACGGAATCCTTGTCTACGACATTGACTTCAGAACAGCGTCCGCCGAATACGAATGCGATGTGGTGGCAACGACTGGAGAAGTTTACAAGCTTAAAAAAACCTGGGAAGAATCGCTGTAACAGGCCGTTCACTTATTCTGAAAAACGTTGTAATGAACAAACTCCGGAATCAGCTCCGGGGTTTGTTCTTTTATGCGGGCAATACCACATGTCCGCCCGGAGAAGCGCCAGATGAATTCCATGGCAAAAGGCTTAATTTTCGCCGCAGCAGCCGCGGCAGCATACGGAACGAATCCGCTTTTTGCCTTGCCGCTGTACAAACTCGGCATGTCATCGTCATGCGTCCTTGTTTTCAGATACTTTATAGCGGCGGTTATCCTCGGCGCTCTGGCTTTTTTCCGCAATGGGACGCTTAAACTCCCGCACGGCACGTTCCCCGCGGCCGTCTCCGCCGGAGTACTTTTGTCCGTCTCATCCATCACTCTATTCGAATCGTACAGGCATATGAACGTTGGACTGGCTTCTACGATTCTTTTCGTGTATCCGGCCATGGTTGCCGTTATCATGGCGGTGTTCTACAGAGAAAGACTCTCCGCACTGTCGGTAACGGGCATAGCCGCATCTATGCCGGGAATAGCGCTGCTTTCCGACATCGTCGGAGGACAGACCTCATTCACAGGCATTGCTCTCGTACTCGCTTCTTCACTGTCGTACGCCGTGTTTATCGTCGAAACAAAAGAATCCCGCCTCCGCACTATCCCGCCTGACATGATGATTTTTTACGCAGTATGCTGCGGAATTCCCGTGTTTACGGCGGCGGCGGGTCTCCGGGAAATTCAGACATATATGACATCGCCGGAAGTCTGGGCATTTTCGGCATGCCTGGCGCTTTTCCCCACGCTGATATCGTTCGTGTTCACCGCCGCCGCAATAAAGCTGGCCGGGCCCACGCCCACATCCGTGCTCGGGGCGCTGGAACCCGTCACAGCTGTGCTGATCGGAACTTTTGTTTTCGGGGAACATCTCACTACGTTGCATGTGTCCGGCATTGCAATTGTTATAATTTCGGTGACACTCGTCGTCGCCGACGGAATGCGGACCAGCAGAAAGCCCGAGAACGCACCGCCGCACGGCAATCGCATGAGTTTGTAAGACGCCCCGGCCTCCATTCAGCGCCTCGCACCGCACATAAAGCGTCCAAGTTGTAATCAGGCTCGCTGTATGGTACAATTGTGAAACGTTGGTAAATTGTTTTCGTAAACTAATGAAAAAACTACGGGTTTTCAAAGGATGAAACGAGTCGTCGTATGCGGAGCCGGAGGTTTTATCGGCTCGCATTTGGTAAAGACATTGAAGAACGAAGGATGCTGGGTTCGGGGCGTTGACCTTGTACATCCCAAATTCTCGGCGTCCCCTGCTGATGAATTTGAGCTTCTTGACCTGCGCTTCGCGGAAAACTGTGAAAAAGCCGTTTTAATGCCGGATGGAACCGCCGCCGATGAGGTGTATCAGCTCGCGGCCGATATGGGCGGCATGGGTTTCATACATTCCGCCGAATGCGAAATCATGTACAACAGCGTCCTGATAAACGCAAACATGATCAAGGCTGCAGCAGAAGCCGGAGTGCCGAGATACTTCTTTTCCTCTTCCGTCTGCGTGTACCGCGACATGACGGCGGACGAAAGTATGATCGCGGAAGACGGCGCATATCCGGCCATGCCGGACAACGAATACGGATGGGAAAAACTCTATTCTGAAAGAATGACCGCCGCCTTCGGCAGAAAGTACGGAATGACCGTGAGAATCGCTCGGTTCCAGAACTGCTACGGACCGGAAAGCGAATGGACCGGCGGCCGTGAGAAAGCCCCGGCGGCTCTCTCCCGCAAAGTCGCTGAAGCCAGCGATGGAGGAGCCGTTGAAATCTGGGGAGACGGACAGGCTGTACGCAATTTCATATTCGTGGATGATCTTATCAGAGCCGTCATAATGCTCATGCGCTCTAACTTGGAAGGCCCCGTAAACATCGGCACCGAAGAGTACGTCACCGTGAGGCAGCTCCTTGAAGAAACGGCCCGGGCCGCCGGCAAACATGTCGTTCCGGTATCCGTGCCCGGCCCCGTCGGAGTGGCTTCAAGAAACTTCTCCGCGCAGAGAATTAGATCCATCGGCTGGAAACCCGAAACATCTCTGGCGCAGGGAATGCGCATTACCTACCCCTGGGTGGCGGCGCAGCTGCGTGTCGGCAGCAGGGCATGACGAAAAGTTATCGCTTATGAGATTCCGCAGAATCAGAGTGTTTTACAACAGCAGATCCGGAACCGGAACTTCGTTCATGAAGATCCAGAGCGCCGTATCAAGATACTGGGCAGACATGTCCGGCGATATCGCATGGTACTTCCCAGATTCCGCCGCACAGTCGCTCAGAATGCTTCGAGCAGCTCTCGACGATGGCACGGACTGCATCGCGGTATGCGGCGGAGACGGCACCGTGCGGACAATATGCAGCGAGCTCATAGGATCCGGAATCCCGGTTGCCGTCGTGCCGACGGGCAGCGGCAACGGTCTCGCAAGGCACTTCTCCATATCCACAAATCCTGTCGAAGCCGTGCGGCAGATTTCCGAAGGCTCTCCATACATGATGGACGCAGGATTTGTTAACGACAACCCGTTTTTCGTATCCGCAAGCGTTGCATTCGATGCGGCTATTGCCGCTGCCTACGAACAGCTTCCGTTCCGTGGTGTCGGATCCTATGTTGCGGCCGGCTTCTACAAGTTCTTCGACTATGTACCGCAGCCTGTAACGATTACCGCTGACGACGGCAAACCCGAATACATAGAAAAGCCAATGATACTGTCCATAGGAAACCTGTCCGGATGGGGAGGCGGAGCCTATATCAACAGGTTTACGGACTGTTCCGACGGACTTATGGATCTCATTGCCGCCAGACAGCAGGACACCCCGGTACTGCTCTCGCACATAGCCGACGTGTTCTCCTCGGGGCTGGCTCATGTGCCCAAAGTCATGCACAAGACTTTCCGCAAGCTAGTGATCGAACGCCCTCAGGCGCAGCCGATTCAGCTGGACGGAGAAATCGTTTACACCGATAAAAACCTCTGCGTATCCACACGGACAAAATGCATCCCTATTATCGCCACGAACGGATTCGACAAAGCAAAGTAGAAGAGTGAAACAGAAAATGCAAAAAAAAATCGCATTGTTTGCCGCAGTCTTATCGACGGTTTCTGCGGTCTGCCAGACAAACGCCGCACAGACCTCCATATTTGAAGCAATCGCAGGAGGCGACTCCAAACGCATAGCGGAATTGCTGGAGAACAGCAGAGAAGAGGTGCTGAACGCGCGTTTTGACAACGGAGTGACGCCGCTGCAGTGCGCCGCCGCCAATGACAATGCAGACGCCATATACAGGCTCATTCAAGCCGGATTTGATGTAAACAACGTCGCCGCGAAAAGCAAAACAACCGCACTGCATTGGGCGGCCAGCAAAGGCGCAACCGATTCCGCAAGGGTGCTCATACAGTACGGGGCCGATGTAAATTCGCGCGCCGTCAACGGATGGACGCCACTCCATTTCGCCGCACAAAAAGATCATGCGCAGGTCATAAAAATACTCATTGAAAACGGTGCGGATCCCAACGCCACAGACAGCGCGAAGTCCACTCCCCTGCATATCGCGGCCAAAAATGGCAGCGCCGGCGCAGTTCGTGAACTGCTCTCCTGCGGAGCCTCTCTTTCGGCAGTAAACAACAACGGGAAAAAACCTGCCGACGTCGCCGCCGGTGACGCCGCCGCTTTGCTGAAGGAATCCACTGCACCGTCAGCTCCCGCAGCTGCCGCCGCAGCAGAAGAGACGGCACGGCCCGGCTCTACAGACGGCGCAGGCAGCCCGCAGGCTCTCCCCGCCGCAGCTGAACCTGCCCCCGCCGCAGCCGCGGCAAACGACGGCGCAAAAACCGCAGCAGCAGCTACTGCCGGGAATCAGGCTGATGTCGAAAAATTGACAAAACGCCGGATGCTGGAGCTCTTTTTGCAGAATCCGGCGACCGTCCACTTCCCGGACGGATCCGCGTATCAGGGGGAAATGAAGCGCGGCTCCTTCCACGGATACGGTACGTACGTTCTGCCATCCAGAGAATACTACACCGGCCAGTTCAAACACGGAAAACGCTTCGGAGTAGGCACTTACACGTACACAAACGGCGATTCGTACACCGGTCAGTGGAAAAACGACGTCCCTCACGGGATTGGGGTATTCTCATACAGTGACGGCGGGAAAGTTTCAGGCGAATGGAAAAAAGGCCTACTCATCCGCGGCAATGGCATCATCACGCATGCCGGAGGCAAACAGTTTGCGACAAGGTGGGAAGACGGAAAAATAATATCGTCCGAGGAACTTGCCGCGGACGGCTCCGGTAAATCCGCAGAATAAACTGTGCGTGGAGTTAACGGCGCCGTGCACGCATGCAGGCGCCGCCGCATCACGCGCCGCATCACTGGCGGCGTCAGGTGCGCCCTGTGCTCAAGGACGCTGCATCACAAGAAACTCCGGAGTCCGGACTGTGATTCCAGAACAAAAAGAACCGTTCACAGAAAAGAAGACGGACGAATGCGCCGCAGCGGCGCTTCCGGCGGCTGCAGCGAAGGAAGAAATACTGGACGCACTGCGCAGATGCCGTGTCGCGGTGGTTGCAGGGGAAACCGGATGCGGCAAAACCACGCAGATACCAAAATTCTGCATGGAACTCGCGCCGCACGGAATAGTGTGCTGCACACAGCCCCGGCGCGTAGCAGCCATAACGGTCGCTGAAAAAGTCGAGAGAGAACTTGGAGGCCGAGGCCTCGTGGGCTGGCAGCACCGTTTTAAAAGCAGCATACGCCCGGCAAACCGCATACACTTCGTCACGGACGGCATTCTTCTGGCACGAATCAGGCATGACCCGAAACTGCTGAAATATTCCGTGATAATGGTGGACGAGGCGCATGAACGCACCCTCAATATAGACTTCCTCCTCGGACACCTCAAAGGCCTTCTCGCCGTCCGTCCTGATTTGAAGGTCGTCATATCTTCGGCGACACTTGAAACCGGGAGATTCTCTGCATTTTTCGGCAGCGCGCCGGTAATACGCATTTGCGGTCGGACATTCCCGGTCGAAGTGCGCTACGCCCCACCTCAGGAAGAAAACAGCGAGGATATTCCTGAAACCGCCGCCGCAGCGGTCGATTCCGCCATCGCCGAAAATCTGCCGGGCGACATGCTCGTCTTCATGCCGGGTGAACGCGACATCCGCCAAACATGCGAAAAACTCAGACTGCGGAATTACGAACACACCGAAGTCATCCCGCTGATGGCCAACCTGCCACCCGGGGAACAGCGACGCGCTTTCAGAACAATCGCCGGTACAAGGCGCATCATCGTATCTACGAATGTCGCCGAAACTTCCGTGACCATTCCCGGGATAAAAGTCGTCATAGACTCCGGACTGGCGCGCATCAGCAGATACAACCACCGAGCGCACACAAAAAAACTGCTCGTCGAACCAATATCAAAAGCTTCCGCAAACCAGCGCGCGGGCCGATGCGGACGCATCGCCCCCGGAATATGCATCCGTCTCTACTCCATGGAAGATTTCGAGTCCAGACCGGAATTCACCGACCCGGAAATAAGGAGATCTTCCCTCGCCGGCACAATACTGTCCATGATGGAATGGGGACTGGATGACATCGAAAAGTTCCCATTCATCGAACCGCCCTCCCGGACAGCCGTCAGAGAAGGCCGGCTGGAGCTTGTCAGACTCAACGCCATCCGGGAAAATCCGGGCGGGGCCAGCGCATTCACGCTCACGGCTGCCGGACGCGAGATGGCGCGGCTCCCGATCGAACCCCGCCTTTCAAAAATCCTGCTCGAAGGCCGCGCGTCAAATGTCGCGCAGGACGCGCTCACAATCGTGTCGTTCCTGTCGTGCGACAATCCGCTGGTGCGTCCGGCAGAATTGTCCGAGGAAGCTTCCGCCGCGCATTCGAAATTCAAGTCGGACGTCTCGGATTTCTCGGGAATACTCATTCTCTGGCGCTTTTTTCATCCCGACGCGCCGCTGTCGAATACCGCGCTCCGCAAGCTTTGCAAAAAGAACTTCGTGTCGTACAGGCGGCTCGCGGAATGGGAAGACGTCCGCAAACAACTTTCAGACGCGCTCCCCGAAGCCGCCGCCCGCCCGCCGGATCCGGAAGAAACCGGCCGAAAAAACCCGCGCGGCAAGCGCCGCGCAAAACAGCAGCTTTTCTCTTCCCCTGCGGAATCGGCGCTTCACATGGCCATTCTGTCCGGAATGCTCGCAAACATCGGGAAATGGAACCCTGAACGAAAAGAGTACATAGACCAGAACGGCAGGCCGTTCGTTATTTTCCCGGGTTCCGGACTGGCAAAAAAGCATCCAGACTGGATTATGGCGGCGGAAATCGTGGAAACCTCGAAACCGTTCGCCAGAAATGCGGCCGGCGTAAACCCCGAAGACATCGAAAGCGCCGCCGCGCATATCTGCAAACACCATTTTACATCGTTCTACTGGGACGCTGCCACCGGGACGGCCAGAGGCATACGCCACACCACCCTCGGCACGCTCACGCTCTCCGTGAACGAACAATGCGACATCTCACGCATATTCCCGGAAAAAAGCCGTGATATGTTCATAGCGCACGGCCTCGCCGGAGGCGAATTCCCGCCGCCGGTTCCGGACATCCTGAAACAGTCTCTGTCCAACGCCGCAAAAGCACGGGCGGCATCCGCGCACGACAGGTCTGCGGATGAATCCGAGATCACGTCGCAGTGCGTGAGATTTTTTGACTCCGTCATTCCGGATACCTGCGTAAACGCGGCCGCGTTCAGGCGCTGGGCCGCTTCGCTGAAACACGAAGAAAAGGAAAACGCCGTTTTTCGCCCCGAAACGCTCCGGTCGGGAATGTCGCTGTCAGAAGACAACTTCCCGCACTCCATATCCTTCGCCGGAGTGCGCTTCAGGCTACGCTATAAAAACCACCGCGGCAGCCCGGACGACGGCATCACGGCAATAACCACCCCGGAAAACATCCCCGCGGCGAAACTCATGCGTCCCGAATGGCTTGTCCCCGGATTCCTCCAGATGAAAATACGCAGCGTCATCGCGTCGGCTCCCGGAGACCTCATCGCGCAGGCCGCGTCGCGCATGCCCGGCGGCAACCTGAGGGACAGAACAGACCGCCTCGCCGAAATATGCTTCGAAACCCTGGGAGACTGCGACAGGTCGCTCCCCTCCGCTATCTCCGCCGCCATATACAGGGCCTCCGGCGTCTTTGTACACCCGGCGTACCTCGACCCGCATGACATGCCGGAACACATGCGCATCAGGTGGATAATAGCAGATGCAAACGGACGCCACCTGTTCCAGTCCAGGAATTTCGCCGAAATCATGGACTTTTACACCGAACTCAACAAGCTCACCCCGCTTGATCCGTTCTCCGCGCAATCCCTCGGCGGCGCAGGCCCCGCACCGGAGTGCATCGCCGCTGGGAAAAACGGAAGCAAAATCATATACACCTTCGCCTTCAAGTGGGAAGGTTCTGTAAAATGCTTCACGGACATGACCTCCGCCCGAGCAGCAGAATCGGCATTGAAACTCGAAAAAGTAAAATCGTCCTGCCCGGAACTTCTCAAATTCTCCCGTCACGGGAACTCCCGTTCCAGTGTCAAATCGCTGTCGGAACTCAGCCTCGGCAGCGCAGACCGCTCGCGCAGGACAGACGGAATCCCCGCCGGCTCAGAACTTTTCTCCGAATCAGATGCGTTGGACGCCGCCATCCTCGGGCAACTTCCCGCATACGGCGGAAGCCTGTCCGGACGGCTGGCGCACCGCGAACTCGCGCAGATCATGGATTCCGCCTCCGAAATATACGCTCTGGCCGAAGAAATAGTCCGCCTCCGCAACGATTGCACGGACATGATTGAGACAATCGAGGACGATGTCTCCGCCGGGGACATGATAAGCCAGCTGAACTGGCTGGTTTTCCCCGGATTCGTGAGGCATACGGCCCCGGCTTTCATGGCGGAAATCCCCCGCTATATCGAGGGAGCCATGATACGGGTCACAAGCTCCGCACAAAAACCCGAACTCGAAAAGCGCAAAATGTTCACGTTCGGCGATTCCTGGGAACGATACGTATCCATGTACTCATTTCCCGGATACTTCCCGGAGTACGACCCGGATGCCCTCTGCCGGTACAGGCGGGCCGTGGAAGAGACGCGGCTGGCAATCTGGGCTCCGAAACTCGCACAGCCCGGGTTTTCCCGCAAGCGCCTTGACGACATGTGGAACGACGTTGTCTCATCCTGACGGCGGCGCGACTTGACCGGATGCGCTCGCCTGTGGTAGACTTGTGTTGGTTTGTCATTGCATATGGCAATATTGGCAGAAGGCGCATCAAAAAAACTTCGGCGCCGTGCCGCGACAGGGGGTGACTAAGCGTGATACAAATCAGGGTAAAGAAAGGCGAGGCCATCGACAAGGCAATCAAGCGCCTTAAGAAAGCCGTTGACAAAGAAGGCATTATAAAGCAAGTGCGTGCAGAGCGCTACTTCGAGAAGCCGTGCGAAAAGAAACGCAAAAAGTCCGCCCGTGCTCGCTCGCGCGCCCGCAATCTGGCGCGGCGTGCTGCGATGCCTCAAGCTGCAGCACATATGTAATTCTGCCGGCCGGCGCATGGGATCGGCAGGCGGTTCGCGGCTGACGTTCCCGCGCCGGGTGGGTGTTGCGCCTCCGCCGGTCGCAGTGTTGACGGCAGGAGGCGCGTTCGGTTTTACACGGCATTATGACGGTCCGGCTCGATGCGGATAGCAATTTCAACAAACTGGAACTCCGGTAGACACAAAACAGCGGAGGAAATGATCGACGAGATCTCCTCGCTCGGTTTCGATACGGTTGAGCTCGGATACGCTTTGTCCCGCCGGACGGCGGACGGCATAATACGCCTTGCCAACGCCGGAAGAGTGAAGATATCGAGCCTGCACGCGTATTGTCCTATCCAGAGAGGACAGACGCCGACTCCGGAGCCGTGTTCGATTTGCGACCTGTCCGGGAGCGGGCGGAGCGAAGCGGTGTCCATGACTGTCGAAACCGGGCGTTTTGCGGCCGATGCCGGGATTCCGGTGGTCGTCCTTCACGCGGGCCGCATTCCCATGCGCAGGAAAATATCGAAACTGATGACCATGGCGGAAGAATACGGCCCCGGAGAAAAGCGATCCTGGTGGTTCCGCAGGCTTAACTCGCGGATGATGTCGGACAGGGATCGGAACTCCGAAAAGTATATGGCCCGGCTGCGTATGTCTCTGGACGAGATGCTCCCGGTTTTTGAAAATCTGGGAGTGAAACTCGCACTGGAAAACCTGCCGACCTACGACGGCATTCCCAACGAACCGGAAATGCAGTATTTGTTCGGCATTTACGAGTCTCCTTCTCTGGGCTGCTGGTACGACATCGGGCACGGGCAGGTCAGGGAAAACCTCGGCTGGATAAGCAATGCGGGCGTGGCTTCAAGATTTAAGGAACGCATTGCCGGCATGCACCTGCACGACGTAGTTTATCCGTGTGCCGATCACCGGATGCCGCCGGGCGGATGTCTGCGTTTTGAAGCTTTCGCAAAATGTGTTCCTAACGGGATACCGCTTGTGCTGGAGCCCTCGCCCGCGTGCAGCGCCGGGAGCGTGGCGGCGGCGGCGGAATATGTGTGTAAAGTATGGAATTTATCCGGCGGGCGGAGCGCGCCCGCGCGGACAGAAGATCATAAGGCCGTTGAATCGGCGTAAATCAGGGGGTAAAATTGGGCAGAAAAGCTTTGATAACGGGTATTACCGGACAGGATGGGGCATACTTGTCTCGGTTTCTTCTGGACAAGGGATACGAAGTCAGCGGACTTATCGCCAGACGAAGCACGCCGACCACGTGGAGGCTGGAATATCTTGACGTACTCGGGAAGGTGCGCCTGATCGAAGGAGATCTCACAGATCCGTGTTCGATAATGCGGGCGATGATCGCGGTGCAGCCGGATGAAGTTTACAACCTCGGTGCCCAGAGCTTCGTGGCCACCAGCTGGGCTCAGCCGCTCCTCACGGCTGATGCGACGGGGCTTGGCGCGCTCAACGTGCTCGAAGCGATAAGGCAGACATGCCCCAACGCCAGATTCTATCAGGCCTCCACAAGCGAAATGTTCGGAAAGATACAGGAGCCCATGCAGTCTGAAAAAACGCCCTTCTATCCGCGCAGCCCGTACGGGGTTTCAAAGCTGTTTGCTCACTGGATGACGGTGAATTACCGCGAGAGCTTCAACATTTTCGCCTGCTCGGGCATCCTTTTCAACCATGAGTCCCCGCTGCGCGGCATAGAATTCGTGACGCGCAAGGTGACCGACGCCGTCGCAAGGATAAAATTCGGAGTGCAGGAAAAGCTCCATCTCGGCAACATCGACGCCAAACGCGACTGGGGATTCTCCGGAGATTATGTCAAGGCCATGTGGATGATGCTGCAGCAGGACGAGCCGGACGACTTTGTCGTCGCCACGGGCAGAACTACAACGGTAAGGGATATGTGCCGGATAGCTTTTAGCCTCGTCGGACTGAACTACGAGGACTACGTGGTCGTCGATCCTCAATTCTACCGCCCGGCGGAAGTCGATATCCTGCTCGGAAATCCGGAAAAAGCGAAACGCAAACTCGGTTGGGAGGCTGAGACGTCTCTCGAAGAACTTATCAGCATGATGGTCGAGGCCGACATGCAGCGCGTAAAGTTTGAACTTCAGAAGCAGGCTGACTGAAGATGATGACGGAGGTGTTGTCTGTTTCGGGGAATCCATCGGATAAACTCCGCTGCCCGCGCGTACTTATCACGGGAGCAGCCGGGTTCGTAGGCCGTCATCTTGTACGGGAACTCGAATCGCACGGACACACGGTCTTCACCACGGACACCCTCCCGCCAGACGCCCCCTCCGCCGCAGGGCTGCCCAGCTACGCGTCAGGAGATCTACGCAGCTGCGCCCGCATGCGGGAGATATTCCGTTATGCCGCGCCGGACGCGTGCATACATCTCGGGGCGGTGTCGTTCGTGCCTGATGGGGAGAACGACCCCTCCACCTTGCTGTCCGTGAATGTGGCAGGTTCCCGCAACGTCGCCGAAGCGGCGCTCAGGGAGACCCCATCCTGCAGGCTGCTTCTCGTTTCCACGTCTCAAGTCTACGGGCCCGTGACGTCTGTCCGGTCGGCCAACGTGCCAATCGCCGAAAACGCACCGCTGCTGCCGCTCTCGATGTACGCGATTTCGAAGGCCGCGGCGGAGGCCGCATTCTCCGCATACGGAGCTGCATACGGACTCGAAACCATGTCCGCGCGTCCCGCGAACCACACGGGCCCCGGCCAGTCCGACAGATTTGTGGCAGTGTCTTTCGCAAAACAGGTGCTCGCTTTCCGAGCAGGAAAAATCGACCGCATACGAGTGGGGAATCTCGAATCCATACGCGATTTCACCGATGTGCGGGACGTAGTGTACGCGTACAGGTCGATAATAGAGCATGGGCAGAGCGGATGCGCATACAACATAACTACAAACGCACGGGTAAGGATAGGCGAACTACTGCAGAAGCTTCAAGAAATCGCCGGCACGGACGCCCCGTATGAAGTCGATCCGGCGCTCTTCCGCCGAAGCGACGCATCGCTCCGGCTGGATACATCCCGGCTGCGCGAACACACCGGATGGAAATACCGATTTACGCTCGAACAAACCTTTTCCGATATACTGGAATGGCTGAAAAATGAAAAATCTGAACATAACTGAGAAACTTCTTTCCGCGCATCTCGTTTCCGGAGAGCTTATTCCAGGAAACGAAATCGCAATACGCATCGACCAGACGCTTACTCAGGACGCCACGGGGACGATGGCGTACCTGCAGTTCGAAAGCATGGGCGCGGACCACGTCCGCACAGAGCTGTCCGTAAGCTACGTCGATCACAACACAATACAAGTCGGTTTCGAAAACGCTGACGACCACGCCTACCTGCAAAGCGTAGCCAGACGTTACGGCATAATCTACTCCAGAGCCGGCAACGGGATTTGTCACCAGCTTCACCTCGAACGTTTCGGCAAACCGGGCAAAACGCTGATCGGCTCCGACTCGCATACCCCCACCGGCGGCGGCATCGGGATGTTCGCCATCGGCGCCGGAGGCATAGACGTGGCGGTGGCCATGGGCGGCGGCGCGTTCTACCTTTCCGCGCCCAAAGTCATAAACGTGCGGCTGAGCGGCCGTCTCTGCCCCGGCGTATCCGCCAAGGATGTGGCGCTCAAAGTACTGGAAAGATACGGATCCAGCGGCAACGTAGGCAAGGTCATCGAATACTCCGGGGAAGGCGTGAGCACTCTGGATATTCCCTCGCGCGCCACCATCGCCAATATGGGGACGGAGCTCGGAGTCACCACAACCGTGTTCCCCAGCGACAGCGTAACAAGAAAATTCCTTGAATCACAAGGCCGCGGCGAAGATTGGACCGAACTCTCCGCCGACCCCGGCGCCGGGTATTACGAGGTGTTCGATCTGGACTTGTCAAAAGTGGAACCCATGGCGGCGTGCCCCCACAACCCGGCGAACACCGCGTACGTGACGGCGTTAGCCGGCATGAAGGTGAATCAGGTGCTCATAGGCTCCTGCACGAATTCCTCCTACAGGGACCTTAAAACGGCGGCGCTCATGCTAAAGGGGCGCAAAATACACCCGGATGTCTCCGTGGGCGTAGCGCCGGGTTCCCGACAGGTCGTCCTCGCCCTGGCCAGAGAGGGACTCCTCGCGGAACTGGTGCTCTCCGGGGTGCGCCTTCTGGAGAACGCGTGCGGCTTCTGCATCGGGAATCATCAGTCTCCAGGCACAAACGCGGTGTCCCTGCGCACAAGCAACCGCAACTTCGAAGGCAGGTCGGGGACAAAATCCGCCAGCGTGTACCTTGTGAGCCCGGAAACCGCCGCCGCCGCCGCGCTCACCGGAGTCATCACAGACCCGCGCACCCAGTCCGTCCCGGCCGTTTCAATGCCGGAAAAATTCGAAATCGACGACTCCATGTTTCTTTACAGGGATACCGCAGGTCTGGGCGTACCCGGTACGCAGGTCGTCCGCGGCCCGAATATCGGCGAAGTTCCCGCCGGCACACCCCTGCCCCGCTCCATCAAAGGCGAGGCTGTGATCAAAGTGGGAGACAAAATCACAACTGATCACATCATGCCTGCCGGGGCGCGCCTCAAGTTCCGCTCCAACATTCCCGTATACGCAAAATACGTGTTCGAGCCGTGCGACCCCACGTTCCACGACAGGGCGCTCGCAAACAAGGAGGCCGGCGTGGCAAACATCATAATCGCCGGAGAAAGCTACGGACAGGGCTCCAGCCGTGAACACGCCGCGCTGTGCCCGATGTATTTGGGTGTGCGCGCAGTCATCGCAAAGAGCATCGAACGCATACACTACGCCAATCTCATAAATTTCGGCATCGTCCCGTTCGTTTTCGAAAACCCAGCGGACTACGACGCCGTGTCTCAGGGCGACGTCCTGTCCTTCGACGGACTTCTCGACACGGTATCCGGAGATGGAACCGCGGTCGTGCGCGATGAAACCGCCGGACGCGAATTCAAGGTCGTGTGCAGGCTCTCCGACAGGCAGAAAGCCATAATTGCCGACGGAGGGCTCATGAAGCACATCGCTGCGCAGCACAGCGATCGGAGCGCCGGATAATGCCACAGTTTTCTTATTTTTCCGACGAGCCGAGCCGCCTTGTCGCCACGTGTTCGGAAGGCGCGGCCCCGTATCTGGAGAGGGAAATACGCGCTCTGGGGTACCGGACCCGGGATTACGGACAAAAATCCGGACTCGCAGTGGAACTCGAGGGCACGCTCCGCGACTGCATGCGGCTCAACCTCCATCTCAGAACCGCGCACAGGATACTGTATGCTCTGGATATGTTCCGCGCCCGCGGCCCTGCCGATCTTTACAACGCCGTATCGGCCATACCATGGGAGCGCTATATATTGCCGGACGGATATTTCTCCGTCGACTGCCGGGTGGACACGCCGTCCATAAACGACACGCGCTACGCCTCTCTAAAAGTGAAGGACGCCATCGCCGACAGAATGCGGAGACATTTCGGATACAGGCCGGATTCCGGCAGCGAACGCACCGGGGCGTGCGTCTTTCTGGTGTGGAACGGCTCCTCCGCGGCCATTTACCTCGACACGTCCGGAGAGTCGCTCAGCCGCCGCGGATACAGAACAGAGCAATCGGACGCCCCCGCCCGCGAATCGCTGGCGGCAGCCGTGATTATGGCGTCCGGATGGTCCCCGGCTCGCAATTTCCTCAACCCGATGTGCGGATGCGGCACATTCGCCATAGAAGCCGCCATGATCGCTGCAAATATGCCTCCCGCAATGCTTCGCAGGAACTTCGCTTTCATGCATCTCGCCGGATTCGACGCGGAGGCCTGGACGGAAATCCGCCGCGCAGCCGCAGCCGCCATCAGCACTGAGAAAACCTGCCGCATCACTGCCAGCGATATCGATTCCGAATGCGTGGCAATGTCCGTACGCAACGCCGGACGCGCGGGCGTCGGCGATATGATCGAGTTCGAAACCTGCGACTTCCTCAAATCCTCCGTTCCGCCGGTCTCCGGTCACGAACGGGGCGTCGCCGTCATGAATCCGCCGTACGGCAACCGGCTTGGAGACCCCGCGGCCCTCCTCGATCTGTACGCCGCCATCGGCATATTTACGGAAGACAGGCTGGATAGCTACGACACCTACGTGCTCGCCGGCAACCCGGAGCCTGTCGAGAAAGCAGGACTCACATACGAAAAGTCCTATGTCTTTGCGAATGGCGGCATACAATGCGAATTGATGTGCAATCCCGTCGCGGGAAGCAATTCCAGCGCCCGCGTGCGGTCGCTCAGACGCAGGATGAAACGCGGATAGAACCCGCATAACACGGAGGCGCAGAACAGTATGACAGCCGGTTTGAGTTCTCTCCTCGAGGAACGCATTTACCTTGACGGATACCGCGACGGCAGCCGCGACCGAGCCATTTCCGCGGCGCAGAAACTGCTGCCGCGCGACACCGATGATGAAATAGCCTTCGTGACAGGCCTTTCCGCCGAAGATGTGGCGGGACTGAGACAGGGCAGGCTCCCCGCTGATAAGAGGATTCACCGTCGCAGAGAACCATACGCGCGCGAGGCCGAACCTCCGGCCATGATGTCGGCTGAGCCTGATTTTGTCAGGCTCGTGCGCGAGCGCTGCGGGATGACGCAAAAAGAATTTGCAGATGCCGTAGGTGTAAACGAACGCACGGTCCGCGCCTGGGAAGGCGGAAACAGACCTGTCAGGATGAAATCGACGGCGTATGCGCGGATAATGGAACTCGGAGAATGCCTCGGAAAATAAAACTGCCGCCTGCAGAGACGCCTCATCACAAGAGAGACGGATTCACCCTGGCGGAAGTGCTCGTCGCCGCAGGCGTAGCCGCGGCGGCCTTCCCCATAGCGCTGGCTCTCGCCGGACGTTCCGTGAAAATCGTTTCAGATTCTCAGAACGCACTGCGGACGGAAACGGTCCTGTGCGCTCTCGTCTCTTCCGCCGTGTCCGAATATACGGCTGAGATGGAGCTCGACACTCCGCGATATTACGCCCGCCCTGTCCCATGTTACGTGAGAACGGATGAACCAGAGGAGCCGGACGGACTGTCGACGGTCTTTTATTCCGCCGGAGCGGACGAAAACGGGAGTCCTCTGAGAACGGGCAGGATAAATCTGCCGCCCAAATCCGGAAATCTCCGGGAAACGGCCGAAGAAGGCGTTTCCGGGGGCAACACTGCGCAGGAACCCGCGCAGGAATCCGCAGGCGCGCTGTGAGGTTGCCCATGAAGTGCGTCGAAGTTCACCGTCCGGCGGGATTTACGCTTGTAGAACTGCTTATAGCCATAACCGTGTCGGTAATCGTGTTTGCCGCATGCGCGGCGTCCCTCGGGGCTGCGGCGCGCGCGTGGGCCGCCGTGGCGTCCGCTTCGGATGAGGATCTGCTCCGGCTGGAGATGATGATTGCCATGCAGCGCGATGCGGCCGCAGCAGCACCGTTCCTCGGAATAGAATTCTCCGGCGGGAGTTCCGCAATGTCGTTCGCCGCACTTTCCGCACAGGGCAAATCGGAGGATATGCTGCGCCCTCAGTTCGTAACATGGAGCCGCAATGCGGACGGGCGCATCGTCAGAACGTCTCGCCCCGCCGCCGGCGCCGAGAACCCGGATTGCGAACTCGAAGTGAAAAAAGTATACTGCAAAACGCCGTCATTTGCGCTTCGGTTCGCCGGAAGGCGCGATTCCTCCGAAAATACCGGAGAAACGCCCATCCACGGCGAGAGAACCGGCGAATACATCGAATGGTTCCCGGAATGGGAAAAGCCTGAAATGCCGCGTCTGGTGGAACTGTCCATGGACGGCATTCGAACCGCCTTCCCAATAATGGCGGAAGCAAAGGACAGCGGGCAATGAACAGGCACGGCGCACAAAACCGCAGGGCAGGCTCCGTACTAGTCTTCGTGCTTGCCGTAGTGGCCGCGGTGACGGCCCTCGCAGCGCTGTCCGCCGCCGCAGCATTGTCGCGAGTCTCCGCAAACGTCCGCGCATCCAAAACGCCCGAGCTGAGAATGCGCGCCTTTTCGGCGGTATCGGACTGCGCCGCGCTCATAAATGCCGATACAAACGATTTCGACTGCCTGGCCGAGGCCTGGGCGACCCCGCAGCTGCCCGAAGGCGTAACAGCGAGCGTAACGCCCGAAAATTCAAGAATCTGCTTTACCGAGGCCACCAGAGAGGAGACCACAGCCCTTTTCGCAGGGCTCGCAAACGAGGAAACACGCCCCCAGGCGCTGGAAACCGCGGCGGCTTTGATGTCATGGTGGGAAGAGCAGAAGGCCGCCGATTCGAATCTGGTTCTGTCTGCGGCGGAAGAACTTTTCGGAGCCCCGGGCGCAGACGAAAACACCGTCGCTTCTGCCATCCCGTTCCTTACCGTGACCGGAGATGGCAAAATCAATATAAATACTGCTCCCGCGGAAGTGCTCAGAAGCATTTTTGAGGGCGCCGGGGCGGACGCCGAAATATCTGCCGGACTGGCAGACAAAATCGTGCGGATGAGAAATGCCGGACTTTACTTCGAGCGCATAGACGCGGAATCCGCGGCGGCTATTCTCGCAGCGTCGGGCGAGGAGTCAGACGCCCGGGAGCATGAAATCCTGCTCCGCACTTCTTCAAGGTTCTGCGCCTCCAGCAAAATTTTCAGGATTACGGCAACTGCCTCGGACGGAATTGAGAAATATACAGTACGGTGTATGTTTGAACGCAAAACATCAAAACGGACAGGATGGGCGGAATGGTAAAGCCGCGTATAGCCGTAAAAACAATGGGATGCAGGCTGAACCATGCGGAAAGCGCTTCCATAAGGGGGCTGCTTTGCGCCGGTGGCTTTGCGCCGTCTGACAGTTTCGAGGGCGCGCATGGGGCCGTCATCCACACCTGCGCGGTCACGGGGACGGCACAGCGCGAGGCGCACAGGCTCGTCCGCACGGCGCGCAGGCACTGCCCGGGCCCGGTCGTTGTGTCCGGCTGCGCGGCCACCGTGGACACTGTGGAGTCCCTCATAAAATGCGGAGCCGACGCGGTCGTGTGCGGCGGCACCGGGGAGGTGCGCCTCTCGGGAGCCGGGGAGGCCGCCGTACTCAGCCGAATAGTTTCGGACGCCATATGCGGCAAAATGTGCGGGGTGCGCCCGGAATTCAACGCGGCTCGCGCCTCGATTAAAATACAGAACGGCTGCAGCTTCAGGTGTTCCTACTGCATTGTTCCGGACGCCAGGGGCGCGCCCGTAAGCCGTCCCGCAAGGGAAATACTGCAGGAAGCTGAAGCTCTTGCATCCGCGGGCTTCCGCGAAATCGTGCTCACAGGCGTCAACGTGGCGTGCTGGCAGGACGGCGGACTCAAAATAGACGGCCTCATAGAGCTCGCAAGCCAGGTGAACGGAATCGCTCGCATAAGGCTGAGTTCCATCGAACCCGGCACAGCCGAACGCGGGGTGATCGACATGATGGCGCGGCCAGGCGGCAGACTGTGCCGCAGCCTGCATTTCCCTCTGCAGAGCGGCTCCGCAAAGATACTGCGCCTCATGAGGCGCAGATACTCCCCGGAAGAGTATGCGGACACGGTTGAGTACGCCGTTTCCAAAATGCCCCTTCTGGGGCTCGGGGCGGATATCATAACCGGCTTCCCGGGAGAAACGGACTCTGATTTCGAGGACACTCTGCGCATGGTAAGAGATCTCCCGTTCAGCAACCTCCACGTCTTCCCTTACAGCGAACGCCCCGGAACACCGGCGGCATCTCTGCCGGATCCGGTGGACGTGAGGGTCCGCAGAGACCGCGCCAGGATAATCATCGCGGAAGGCGAACGCAAGAGGCGCCTCTTCGCCGGACGCTTCATCGGACGCACCGTAGACGTACTTGTTGAAAGAGTCGGCGATGACGGAATCGGACGCGGGTGGACCGGAGAGTATCTGGAAACGGAAATAGAAGGCTGCTCAGCCTGCGATCAGGGAACCCTGCTGCATGCAGCATGCATCGGAAGGGAAAATGAGCGGCTGTTATGCACACGGGGCGCAGTCAGATGAATTCCGAACGTAAACGCTGCTATCTACGGCATTGCAGAATCTTTCTGGAGGACGGGGACTTTCTGGAGACGTCCGCGTTCGGCGGGCGCACTCACCCTGTCACCGGTGTTTACTCTATGCATTCCGGCATGGACGGCGTGCTCTGGAACGGCAAATGCTCGGAAGCATGGATCACCGCGCTCGCAGACGGACGCATCACCGAATGCGTGACGGACGTAGACGGATTCTCCCGGGAGCATCCGGCGGGAAACCATGTGGCCATCGACCACGGCAACGGACTCGTTTCAAAATACCTTCACATGGAACCCGGAACCGTGAAAGTCCGGAACGGCGATGTCGTCCGCCGCGGGGACGTCCTGGGGTACATGGGCAAAACCGGCATGGCCACAGGAGAGCACATACACCTGCAGCTGGAACGCAAAGGCGTCCCGATAAATCCGCTCGGGTTCCTCCTCACCGGCTCATTCAGTCCGCTGAAATGGCGCGCCGCAGAACTCATGCTCGCGCTCCGGCGGCTGCTCAACGAACATCCACACCCGCAACGCCGGTAACGGGGCCGCCCTGAAAATATCCGCCGGGCGGCTTAAGTCTGCTGATGCACGGTGCGCACGGTGAGCGGGCTGCGCATCTTCATGTCCCCGTCAAGTATCGTCTCGATCCAATAAGTGCCTTCCTCCCTGAGCGGCACACCCATCATTATTTCGACGGCGGTACTGTAATCAGTAACATTCTGAAGCTTTATCTTTATCTCTTTCCCGGCGACCACTTCTGTGGAATCATCCGGAGCGATAATACGCGTCCTCTGCGTAAATTCCCCCTGGCCGCAGCACCATCTGCTGAAAATGCATAATTTCGGGATCACCACGGGCAGCTGCTTCACTTGGATCACATCCAGCATCCCGATAATCATGAACTTTCCGGAACGCTCCTGCCTTACATCCTCGCACGCCACTGAAACCTGCAAATCTGGTATCATGTAAATCCTCCTCCGCCGCATGTCGTCATCCACCGGCGCGCCGCGCCGGGACGGCCTGCTGCGGCGCGCCTTTGAGTTCCGCCGTTTATTACCCGGCTACGCATGCCGGACATCGTTCCGCACGGCGCTCACTGCACAAAAAGCTGGCTTGTAGGATACTTCGGGTCGGTGGTCACACGGACGCCGATCTTTCTCAGGCCGTCGGCGTCCCCGGCCCCCATCATGTGCGTAAGATGCACCTCGCATCCGTTTAGTTCCGGCAGTTTGTTGATCGCCAATTCCGCCGCGTTGCTGTTCGCCGCGCAAATGCCAAGCGCAATGAGAAGCTCCGACACGTCAAGGCTGGAAGCCTTCTGATTGAATGTCGAAACTTTCATCTCCTTTATGGAACGTATATAGTTTGCCGGAAGCAGATGAAGCCAGTCAGGAATCCCTGCAATATGCTTGAGAGCGTTTATTACCATGCTTGAGGCCGCATGCATGAGCGGAGAATTCTTCCCGGTGATGATCGTGCCGTCCCTGAGCTGGATCGCGGCGCCGCAGTAAATGTCGAGAAAGCCCTTATCTTTGTTGAGACGGGCTTCCTCCGCAGCCTTCCTCGCCGGCAGCACCACCGGACGGTCTTCGACTTTCATCCCCAGAACGCTGACCAGTTCCGCCGTTTTCTCATAGGTCTCCCGTCCGGCCCGTCCCGTAAGCACATCGCAGGAAGACTGCAGATGCCTCCGAAGTATTTCCTGCTCAGAAGCCCGCCGTACAATTTCATCATTGGAAATTGCCAACCCTACGCAATTGACGCCCATGTCGGTGGGAGAACGGTACACACCGTCCCCCATAAGACGTGACAACAGCTTGTGAAGGATCGGGAACGCCTCCACATCACGGTTGTAGTTCACTGCCGAAACCCCGTACGCGGCCATATGAAACGTGTCGATCTGATTTTTGTCAAGCAAATCAGCCGTGGCTGCTTCGTACGCCATGTTCACGGGATGATCAAGCGGCAGATTCCATACTGGGAAGGTCTCAAACTTCGCGTACCCGGCCCGGATACCCCTCTTGTTCTCATGGTAAAGCTGCGTCAGACAGGTAGCAAATTTGCCGCTCATCGGCCCCGGAGCAATGACCGCCACCACCGGGCGTTCGGTCTTTATATACTCGTTGCGGCCGCATCCCTCCTCACTGAGAATTTTGTCTATATTATCCGGATAACCGGGGACAACGCTGTGAAAGACTACGTTTATACCGAAATTGCGGAGCTTGTTGGCAAAACCCTTCGCGACCTTCATGCGCGGCTCGTAACGCGTCATCACCACCGTCTTCGCAAGGACCCCCCACTCTCTGAGCCTGTCCAGAATACGGAGCACCTCGTTTTCGTATGTGGTGCCGAAGTCCGCACGGTACTTGGTATGTTCAATGTCGCCCGCATATATGCACACGAGCATCTCTATCTTATCTCCGAGCTTCCGCAGCATCCTGAGCTTAACGTCCGGATCGAAGCCGGGAAGAACCCGCCCCGCGTGCATGTCCTGAAAAAGTTTTCCGCCTATTTCAAGATACAACTTTCCGAAGCGCTCCGCACGCTCCATGATTCTGGCGCTCTGGAGCTGTATGTACTTTGCGTTATCGAAGCCCAATATATCGTGTTTGTCGTGCGAGTGCATTTGTAAAAGAATCCGCTTCTGTAAACAACCGCGAGACCGGCGTCCGTGCTCCTGTGCGCGGCGGCCGGTTCCAGTGCAGTACTCTGTCTGCTGCTATTACTCAGTTTCGAAAAGAGACGGAAAATCAGAATCTTCAAGGATCGGAATTAGCTTGCGGGCATCCGATCTGAGCGCCGTGCGAGACTTCATCGCCATCTTGGCAAATTCCCTGGCCGCCTTTTCTGCGTCAGGCGCACCCTTGCCGTGTACGTAGAAGAATACCGCCGCATTGAACTGCTGCGTCCCTTTGTCGTTGTAACCGATGGGCCTGTTTTGATCGCGGGACGGTCCAAGTATTCCGTAAACAAGACGGCTCCAGTCGCCAAGGACGAGTTCTGAAACAGGGACTTCGCGCCCGGTGGCTATCAGCAGATTGTTCCCGTCCGGGGAAACCCCTGTGACATCCTGCCCGCGGAAACCCCGCCTCAGGCCAGTATTTTGGGAAAGGTCTTTGATCAGGAACTCCCGCAGCGAAATAAGCCCCTTGAAACGCTCAATTGTCCATTTGAGTTCTTCTTTGCCCTCAGGAGTACGCAGCTCCGGGATCATGCGTTCCATATCCGAAATCACTTTCGCATAGTCGAACTTGTCGATGTACTCTTCCTTTTCGCCGAGAACCTGCTTAACCCGGTTTGCCTCCTCTTCTCCGGCAGCCTTGCGTCTCGCCTCGGCGATACGCTCTTCGGAGGCCTTGCGTTCGTTTTCCGCGGCGATCTTGGCTTCCTCGGCAAGCCTGTTCCTCTCCTCGATGAACCGTTTGGCGAATCCGTCCAGCCGCACCAATCCGCGCTGCATCTCCTTCAGCAGCTTGGCAGACTCCTCCGCGCGAAATTCAATGCCGGATATGGCTTCCTCACGCGCCGCATACAGCGCTTCGCGCTCCTTCAGCGCAGCGAGAACCTGCGCCGGGGAAGGTTTGCCGGAGAACGGATTAAATGCAGGGACTTCCTCCGAAGCGATGCTCTCACACTCTCTCAAATAGCGCCTTATCTTTCTGGCATGGACGTAAATGTACTCTTCCGCTTTTTTGTCGAGTTCCATGGCGCGCTTCTGCTCCGTTGAAAGCTCCTCCGCGGGTTCTGGAGCCTCTGCAGTCTGCGCCGCCGCATCAGGATTACCGGCGGACTGCGCCGCACCCGGCTCAGCCGCGGCCGTCTCAGCCGCATTTGTCTGTGAAGCACCTGCCATAAGAGCTTTCGCGAGCACCGCCACCTGCTCCGGCGTAGGCGAAGCCACGCCGGTGGCCTTCAGCGTCGCCTCCGCTTTCGTTATGAGCTCGACAGGGATCTGAACTTCCTTTTCCGCCTGCGCTCCTGCGCCGCCTTCGGCAGACGGTTCCGAGGATTCCGCCGCCGGTTCCGGAGGCGGTTCGAGATCCGGGATCTTCACATGCAGATTCACTGCGCTCATGTATATTCTGTCCAGAGACGCGAAGACATTCGTCATGTCGCCGTCGCACCGCTTCATCCTGTCGAGTACAGTCGGAAGTTTTTCTTCCAGAGCAAAGAACTTGCCCTCCACATCTTTCAGCTGCTGTTCATTGCGCGCCGCCGTCTGAGCCGCGTCCCTTTTGCTCGTAAACATCATCAGAAGCCCGGCCACGCCGCCTAGTATCACAAGCAGGATCACAATTGAAAATGTGATAAACATTACCTTGGCGACGTTCACCTCTTTCCGGCGCTGCGGCTCCGGCGTAGAAGCAGACTCCTCTGAATTCGGAGTCTGCCCGGCCGGGGAAATCGATGGCATCGAAGCTGCAATCGTCATAGCACCCTTATGGATGACAAGCTTCTTGCCCGATTTTTTCGAAAGAGGCTCAAACTCGCCTGTTTCGGTCTCGTATTGCGCGGTGCCGTTGCTGTTTACGGTGGTACGCCTTCCGATGCCTAACTGCGGCCCCGCTTTGCGGGACTCAGGCACCTGCGCAAGATATGTCTTGATGTCGTTTATAAGCGAGTTGTAGTTCGGATACCGCATGAAAAGATCGTTGTACATCATGCGGCTTATGATGCGCGACACCTCGGGCTCCACATCGGGCCGTATCTGCTCAAGCGGCTTGGGAGGCCCTTTGAAACGCGCCTTTATTACGGCGACAGCGTCCTCCCCTTCATATGGAGGCTGGCCGGCAATGGCATGGTACAGCGTCGCACCCAGGCTGTAGATGTCGCTCCTGGCGCTGTTCTTCTTCTTCTGGACCTTTTCCGGGGCGATGTAGTACGGCGTGCCCCACAGCTCGTCAGACTGCCCCTGAGACGCCATGCTCGCAATGCCGAAGTCCACAAGCTTCGCCTGCATATTCTCGTCGAAGAGAATGTTGTCCGGCTTTATGTCACCATGAAACAAACCGGCTTCCTCCGCCGTCTTCAGCCCTTCCGCTATCTCCATCCCCACCCGGAGCACAAACGCCGGATCCAGCTTCATACCTGATGCAATCATGCTGTCCAGACTGCTGCCGCTCACATACTCCATCTCAAGATACGGCAGCCCCTTCTCCATACCGAAGGAGTAAATCTGCGCCACATGCGGATGATTGAGACGGGCCGCGCTCTGCGCTTCGTTGCGGAATATCTCAAAAAGCTCCGAATTGTCTCCCAGAGACTTTTTCATCACCTTTATGGCCACTTTGCGCCCGAGGTTGTCATCCTGGGCAAGGAATACGGTTCCCATCCCTCCGGAACCTATCACCTTCAGCAGCGTAAAATGACCCAGCTTTGCCTGAACGGTGTTCAGCGCTCCGCATACAGGGCACTTTATCTCGGAAAACGACGGTATGCCGGATACGTCCATCTCAGTCTTGCAGGACTGACAGTTCATTTTCTCGACGGGATCCGTCTCCGCTATGGCTTCCGTCTCGGGAACCGGGACGGCGTCCTCCCGAATGTTTTCTTCTTCGCTCATTTTGGATCTCTCTGCGATAATTTGCCCCGCGCGCAGTCTCCGGACTTCGATGCCTGAAATGGTTTGACATCAGAAGCAAAATATCGGAGTATACTTTCGATTTCCGTATCGAAAGCCTTCTGCGGCATTGCCTTCCTCAATCTTTATCACTGGTATTATATGCATCCTATACTGTTTCGTCTAGACCCAATTGTTATACATACGTTCGGTTTCTGCATGGCTGCTGCCGTGCTTCTGGCCTACTGGGCACTCTTGAAAATGGGGAAAAGAACCGGCTTCAGCGAAAACAACGTCTCCGCCATGCTTACCATAATCATGCTCGCTGCGGTTGCGGGTGCGAGAGCCGGATACGTCTGGGAACATTGGGCCGAATTTTCGCAAAAACCTCTGGAAATATTTATGCTGCAGCACGGCGGCCTCATGTTTTACGGAGGACTGATAGGCGCGTGGATTGCGGTTACGGGCTACGCCCTGATTACTCACAGAAGCGTGATGCAGGTTTACGACATCTCGGTTTCCGCGCTTCCCCTCGGCCATGCCATAGGCAGACTGGGATGCTTCTTCAACGGATGCTGTTACGGGCGTGTTTCAGACTGTTTTCTCGCCGTAACGTTCCCGCGCGGGTCTTTCCCGTGGGAGTCGCAGCTCTCCCGCGGCCTCATAGACTACTCCGCCCGGAGATCCCTGCCGGTTCTGCCGTCTCAGCTTTTTGAAGCCGTACTGGATCTCATCCTTTTTGCCGTCCTCTTCCGTTCTTACGGACGCCCCGGAAGACGCGCAGGCATGCAGGTAGCCGTATACGCCCTCTCCTACTCCGCAATTCGTTTCATTGTGGAGATGACGCGCGACGATGAGCGCTTCCACATCGGCTCGATTTCAATCGGGCAGCTGATCAGCCTAGGCATATTTGCATTCGGCGCGGCAGTGCTTGTGTTCGTCCTCTGCCGCAGGCCGTCACGGACATATTGACGGCGGTGAACGCCGCGGCATATTGTGCAGAACCCGGCATAAAACACCGAAAATCCGAGTTCGCATCCTTTCTTTTCAAAAACCCTTCATCCAGTTCCGGCGTCTCCTGCCGGGCGCTGCATCCGGCGAATGGAACCGCGGATGCGCTTCCTGCGCTCTGTATCTGAAAAGACTCCGCATGATACCTGCCAGAGCCCGGCTACCGCCTGAGCAAAAAACGGGATACAAAGCTACCGGGAAGGTCGCTCAGGGACAGCAACTGCCATCCAGCGGTGGCAGACGCGTTTCTTCTGTCTTCCACGCCCCTGCAGACGCGGACTTAATTTAGCGCCGCCGGGTGACGCGCGGTTCCACGCCGCCCGCGGGGCTTTATTCGCGCTCAGACGTTCATTTCGGCTGCGGACATGCCGCTTCGGCGATTTCCTTCATCACCGGCATTTTGTCAATCATCCGCTCTCCGAGCGCAAGCTGCGCTTTCGCCCGCTGAAGATTATGCTCCGGGAACTTCGTGCGGAAATACGTGTCGCCGGACAAATAGTCCGTCAGGAAACGCACAGCCACTTCCAGCGTCATTGCCACCGCGCCGTCAGGGAGCGTCAGTATCTCCTCCCTGGTGAGCGCACCGTCCGCACCCGAAACGTATCCGGTCACAATGCTCTCGAACATGTCAAGCCTGACCGAAATTCTGGAGGTGTCAGGTTCATCTTCGGGAGAATCGCTGCAAATGCTCCGCGCCAAATCCCCGAAGTCATGCCCCGCCAGCCCGGGCATGCACGTGTCAAGGTCTATGACGCAGACCGGATGGAAATCGGACGCATCGAGAAGCACGTTTGAAAGCTTCGCGTCATTGTGTACCGTGCGCTCCGGTATTTCGCCGTTTTCAGACGCAGCCTGCAGCTTTGTCGCAAACTTCTCAAGCTCCAGCAGATGCCCGTAAACTCCGCGGCATGAATCAAGCCGCCCGCAGACGTCTTTCGATGCCGCGTCCCTGAGCGCGGCAAACCTGCCCCTGGTGTCATGGAACCCGGCGATCGTTTCATTGAGGCGCGGCCCATTCATGCCTGCAAGCATGTTCTGAAATTTCCCGAAAGCGAACCCGGCCGAATACGCCTCCGCATTCGTCTCCGCCACCAGCTTGCCGACGGCGTTCCCGATGTACCTGTACATCCTCCAGAACCCAAGCTTTTCAGACTTGAACGCATATTCGCCGGATACGGTTCTGATAAAATGCAGGTAACACCTTTCAACGTCAGGGCCGCCCGACTTCCTTGCTGCCCGTGCCATCTGTTCGGACACCCTGATCACGTTCTGCATCAAGCCGTCAAGATCGCGGAAGACCTCCCCGTTCATGTACTGAAGCACAAACCTGACGCAGCAGCCGCCGCGGTCGGAACAATCGACAAAATAAGTCCTGTTTATGTGGCCGGCGAACCACTGCTCTATACCGGACACTTCAGCCCCCGGAAGGAACTGAGATACGACGTACGTAATGACGTCAGCCGAATCCGTCAATTTGTTGTGTATCTTCACGAGTAAACTCCATTCTCAGGCATATGAAATTTTCAGCGTGGAACGCTGTCCCGCTGCCTCCGGCGCCGCTCAGCTGCCGGAGGCGACGCGCCCCAGTTCCGCCGCAAGCCGCAGTTCCGCATTCGAGTCCGCCAGAGCCGCAATAAGCTCGTCCATCATCCCCTCCATTATACGGTCGAGACTGTATAGCGTAAGATTTATTCTGTGATCGGTAAGCCTGTTCTGTGGGAAGTTGTACGTCCGTATGCGTTCGCTCCTGTCGCCGGAGCCGATCATAATTCTTCTCACAGCGCCCACGCGCTGCTCTTCCCGGGTGCGGTTCAAATCAAGTAGGCGGGTTCTGAGCGCGGCCATGCACTTTTCCTTGTTCTGGTGCTGCGACCTTTCGTCCTGACTTTGGACGACGATCCCCGTCGGTATGTGCGTTATGCGCACGGCGGAATCGGTTTTGTTGACGTGCTGTCCTCCCGCGCCGCCGGACCGGAAGTAGTCTATCCGCAAATCCTGGGGGTCTATGACGAGAGAGTCATCCTCATCGGCCTGCGGGAACACCGCCACCGTCGCCGCCGAAGTGTGTATGCGCCCCTGCGACTCTGTTTCAGGCACGCGCTGCACACGGTGCCCCCCGCCCTCATACCTCAGCGCGGCGTATGAGCCTTCGCCTTCAACTGCGAAGACGATCTCCTTGTAGCCGCCCAGCTCGTTGGGACTTGCGTCCACGGGCGTTACCTTCCATCCGCGCGACTCCGCGAAACGCGAATACATTCTGAAAAGGTCCCCCGCAAATATCGCGGCTTCGTCTCCGCCGGTACCCGCCCGTATTTCAAGCATTGCGTCGCGTCTTTCATCGGGATCAGGAGGAAGCAGAGCTATGGAGAGCGCCCTTTCCGCAGCGGGGATGCGGCCGGTACACGCTTCCAGTTCTTCGGCGGCAAGAGCCCTGAACTCTTCGTCCGCCGATTCATCCTCCATGACAGCTCTCGCCTCGTCCGCGGCGTCCACAAGCCGGAAATACTCGCCGGCCTTCTGCTCGAGCTTTCTCAGCGAAGAATGCTCGCGCACCAGAGCGCGGTACTTCTTCTGGTCGGACGCAGCCGCCGGATCGGACAGCTCCTTCTCAACCTCCCGCAGCCGCAGAAGAATGTTACCAACCTGTTCCTTTTCGATCATATCCGGCGATTAGTGACTGGCATAAATAAAAAAACAGCGGCGTCCGCTCATCCGCAGACGCCGCCCGTCATAGCGTGACGGCCCATCTTACTTCTTCTTGCCGTAGCGGCGGTTGAAGGAGTCGATTCTTCCCTCTGTATCGATGAACGTCTGCTGCCCGGTGTAGTACGGGTGACATGCGGAACATGTGTTCACGTGCATGTCCTTTACTGTGGAATTCGTCTCCAGGACATTGCCGCAGGAACACGTCACCTTGGCCGGACCGTATTCAGGATGTATATTCTTCTTCATGGTAAAAAACTCCGTGATCTGGCTGAAATTCAGCCTATGCAGGCCCTCGCCTGCTCGACGAGTGCGGAAAAGGCCGCCGGATCGTTGATGGCGATCTCCGAAAGCATCTTCCGGTTGAGTTTAATCCCCGCTTTGGTAAGCCCTTCCATAAACCGGCTGTAGGTTATTCCGTTCGCGCGGGCCGCGGCGTTGATGCGCACGATCCACAGGCTGCGGAAATCGCGCTTGCGCAGTTTGCGGTGCTCCGTGGCCATAACCATGGCCCTGTCCACCGCCTCGGTCGCCACTCTGAAAGTCTTGCTTCTGTTGCCCCTGAACCCGCGAGCAAGCTCAAGCCTGCGACGGCGGCGTTCTCTTGAAGCCGGAGCATTTGTTGCCCTTGACATGTTTCGTTCTCCTCCTGATTTTCGCTCTATGTTTTTTTACGCCGTCTTAGGACGCGAGCATACTCTTGATGCGCTTCTGCTCCGCGGGGGCGAGCACCGCCGTTCCCCGGAGATTGCGTTTGCGTTTGCGAGACTTTGCAGCCGCCAGATGGCGCTTGCCGGCGCGGGAGGAG
The DNA here is from genome assembly GCA_949285835.1 of uncultured Verrucomicrobiota bacterium. Classification (GTDB taxonomy): domain Bacteria; phylum Verrucomicrobiota; class Kiritimatiellia; order RFP12; family UBA3636; genus CASEAR01. Next base: position 43,936 of record CASEAR010000008.1, read on the forward strand.
AGAACCTTTCCGGTCGCCGTTACCTTGCAGCGTTTGGACGCCGCCTTATGTGTCTTTTTCTTCAGCATTGTGTTACCCCGTTTTGCGGACGCTCCTGCACGGGCGCCCGGTTGTCTGTGCGTCCCGCATATACTCTTGAAGCGGCGCATACGCGGCCGCTCCACACCCGACACCTGATTTTTCCATTCCCTGCTTCGCCTTCGGACGTACGTGGCGGGCGTCCGGACGTGACAAGCCGTCTATCGCTCGAGGGAAACCCAGCGGCGGGACCTTTTCACCGGAATGGTGGAGCGAAGGGGATTCGAACCCCTGACCCCCACGTTGCGAACGTGATGCTCTACCAACTGAGCTACCGCCCCTTCCGGATATGCGAAAACACGGGGAATATACACCAAGACCGCAGCCAGTTCAAGCAAATATTTCGCCGCCTCGAA
>CASEAR010000009.1 GCA_949285835.1 uncultured Verrucomicrobiota bacterium
AAGGGGATTCGAACCCCTGACCCCCACGTTGCGAACGTGATGCTCTACCAACTGAGCTACCGCCCCTTCCGGATATGCGAAAACACGGGGAATATACACCAAGACCGCAGCCAGTTCAAGCAAATATTTCGCCGCCTCGAACGTTTTCCCGCAGGGGCGCTTCCCGCATGCGCCCCACGCGCCCTGCTCATTACTTAAGTATTATAAACGAGGCGGGCATCCCGATGTTGAGCACCACGTTGCGCCCGCCGACATGCACGCTGTACGTAAGCTTGTCCTCGGGGACTTCGCCAACTTCTATGCCGGAATTCCTGGCCGCGCCGTCGCATTCCGCAAGGATGTACGCACCGGGGCCGAACCCCTCCCCGGCTCTCACGTTCACCACCCCGCGGATGTCCATATCGCCCGACACATGAAACGCAGGCCCAACCGTTCTGCGCCCCGCCGAAACTTCAAATGCGGCTCCGTCCTCCATAACAAGCGTGCCAACGTTCAGACACTGCCCCCGCTCTTCAACCGCCAGAGCGCCTCCGCCTGTCACCGTCACGTTCCCCACGGAGCCGGAACCGGACAAAGCCCCGCCGCTTACAACCACCGCGCCGTCCCCCGGGAAGGAACCGTTGACCTCCAGCGTCCCGCCCTGCACGTGCACCGCGCCGGTATTCGTGTGATCCGCCGAGAGTACCATCCTCCCGCATCCGCCCTTCACCAACGAAAGCGTACCGTCCCCTTCGCCGTCCCTGAGCGTGCCGGCAAACGTGTTGTCCGCCCCGTTATACACTCTGAGCACGGCTTCCCCCGAAGAGCCGTTCTCGACTACGGCGGCCGGGGAATCGGACGAAAGGCCCGCCACGGTTATGGTGCGCGGTCCGTTCAGCCTTACCGTCATCACGGAACCATTTCCGAATCGGAGCCAGTTGAAGCCCTCCTTGCTCAGCGCATTGTCATGACCGAGGACAAGAACGCCCTGTTTCACCACGACCTCCCCGCTCAGATAGTAGTCGCGCGAAGAGTTGTCGCCTTTCAGGGACAGCACGCCCGCGCCGCCGTCCGAATTGTCCAGAACAAGATTGCCGCCGTCGACACGTCCGGACAGCGTGAGCGTTTTCCCGTCGGCAACGTCGAATGTCCCTCCGTTTCCGCTCAGGTCAACAACTCTGGACATTGAAGCGTCCCCCGTCACGCGAAGGCGCCCACCGACAAGGTAAAGCGTTTTGGACTTATCGCTTCCGAGAGCTTCCTGATACGGGATCTCCACGGTCCCTCCGAGGATGAACGTTTCGTTTGAATAAAAATTCGTCCCCTCAAGAACAGTATATCCCGGACCGGAGACGGTCAGTGAATTTATGCTGCTCACCGGCATCTCAGCCGAACCATCGAATGTCACGGAGGCATTGAACACAACTTTGCCGTCGGCTCCCACCGACTTGATCGACGTCGCAGTGCCGTCCGGCAAAAGTACGGACATGCCGGCATACAGATACCCGGCGGTTTCCTCGTCAAAATAGGCTGCATTGTCCAAAGAAGAAAAAGTGCCGTACACACTGGACGGCGCCGCGTTCGTTATCACGGAAGAAATCACCACGGGTGACTCGCAGAAATTCTGTATCACGAAGTCCTGCCCATCGGACACAGTCAGGCGTTTCACCCCCGGCCTCAGCGCTCCGCCGGAAATTCTGACGCCGTCGGGCCCCGTAAGCAGCAAACCGCGGCCAATTGTCAGCGTCTTCCCGTCGCTTATGGTCAGGCTGCAATCGCCGCCCGCTTTCCCCGTGTCGATTTTAAGAGTGTTTACCGACTCTGACTCCGAAACCGCTGAGGACTGCGAAACAACGTAGTTCGCAGTGCCGGACGCCCCGAGCGCCGGCAGACCGGGCACATATCCCGAATACGCGCTGATGTTCCCTTCGCTGTCTATAAACGCCCAGTCCGATCCGTTGAACACCACGCGCCCGCTGAAAAATGCTCCGCTTTCGTCGTTGTATCCGGTTGCGGCAACGCGCGCGGCGCCCGCCCCCTCGTTTACGGTGTAGATGTTGAAGGAGCTTCCCGCACAAGGCAGCGAAAAACGCGTAAATCCAGATTTCTCCATCATGTCTCCCAGATGAACCGCCGTTTCTCCAACCCCGCCGTTGTTGTTGACGACAAGCGTTCCTCCGCCCTCGCCTATCACAGTGGCGTCGAGGGACATGGACGACCCGGCTGCCGGATCGCCGGCGAATTCAAGCGTGCCACCGAAAAACATCGTTCTGTTGTTTCCGTATCTCGGAACCCATACGCCGCCGCGGGCGGCGTCTAACTTGAAAACTCCTCCGTGCAGCTCAAGCGCGGATCCCGTCTTATTGTAAAATGTCTGGTTCGTGACTACGACGAACGTCCCAGCGCCTTCCTTGCACAAATTGGGTGCATTGCCGGAATTCATGTCGTGAGAATAGTCCTGATCCCAGTAAAATACATTATCCGGATTCTGGATGCAGAACGATGTTCCGTCGCCGCCAATCTGGGTAAACACGTTGCCGGAGAGATTCGTCACTCCTGTTCCCATTATCGTTATCTTCGCCGTTCCGTACCTGCTCCTGTCAAAAGGAGTGCTGGTGCCGCCTATGTTGTCATAGGAGCTGAAGGCCGCGTTTGCGCCTATATTCAGCCCTCCGGCAAAGACATTTTTGCCGCTGAAAATTATGTTGTTGTCCGTAGACGACAATTTTTCTCCCGCGACTATATTGCCCGGAATATGCACTCTCGAAGTCCCATAGTCTCTTGATATCGACCCTCCCTGCGGGAAAAAGAAATCACGCGTCGGGCTGAACGCCACATGGGCTTTGTCCGCCGTATGCCCGATCTTCAGCGTCGCGCCGTTGTTCATATACACGTCGTTGGCAGGATCTCCGAGACATGCGTCTGAGATGGCACCCTGGTCGCCTATTGTGAGCGTTCCGCCATTTACGGTTATGTCGCCTTTGAAATCGCTTTCCCTGCCGCGCAGAATCAGATCTCCGGCCCCCTCCTTTACGATGCCGCCAACACCGTGCAGATTGTTCCAGAAAATCAGCTTAGACTGCGAACCGACGTAAAATTCCCGCGGGGAACCGCCCATGTCCACGTCCACTTTGCCTTTGTTGTCCCAGTTGCTGTAGCCGATTTCCACATTGCTCTTTTCGTCCGCTTTGTATATGCCGCCGTGAAGCGTCAGCAGTACCGGCGTAGTCGTACCGTTCCCACGCAGATACAATGTGTACGCTCCGGAATGCGAGAAATCAAACCCATTTGCCGCGGTATAGTCCGACGCCAGCGACGCCGTTACATTTCCGGAGAGAGCAAGCTCCGGCGGAAAAACATCATCCACAATACCGCCCGTCCAGTTGGCAGTATCAAAATAATCGTACGATCCGCCCTCTCCGGACACCCAGCCTGCATAAGAGACGCCGCCAAAAGCAAGCGCCGCCAGCACACACACGCACCTCCATTCATCAGTCCAGAACTTCATATCTCCCCTTTCCGAATTTGCGGCGCGTAAACGCCGCCGAATCAAATAGCCGTCCGCCGTTTTGCGCTAGCCGCAGTCCGACACCGTGATAGACTTTCCCGCAAGAACCATAATCCTGCCTCCCGTCCTTGCGCGAGCAGTCTCCCCCGGGCGGGTGCCCAAAGGCTCTATGCCGCACGCCGCGCAGACATCGTCGAGAAGCGCCGGCAGCGTCCCTGACGAAGTAAAGCACGCCTGCGCATCGCGTTCAAAATCCGTGGGGCCGCAATACATCAGCGCCGCGCCGCCTCCGCGGTGCCGCCTTATGAACATTGCGCTCACGGAGCGGGTTCTCGTGGATTCCGCTGCGCCCTCTCCCCTTCCCGGCCCGTCGTCTGCCGAAGACAGTATGACCACATCTTCCGACAGGCCGAGCCAGCCCTTTTCCGCGTGGTAGTCTCCGCACGCCGCCACAGCCTCGAACCCGTCCGCACCCCTTATGCGTTCCGTGTGATGCCCCCACGCCTCCTCAGAGTCCGGCATTATCCCGAAAACAGAATCGAACGCAGCCACCGGCTCTTTTTCGATGTCAAGACATCTTCCCGCCGAAAGAAGCTTGCCGCCCCGGGAATTCACCCACTCGGCAATGCATTCCAGCGCCTCGCGGCGCACGGATTCCGCCCCGGCCATAATCATGAAGCTGAAATTGTCCAGCGCGCCGTCGAGTATCATGCTCTCGCTCACCGGCGTCACAGGATACTCCCTGCGGACCTTCTTAAGGGCGTCTGTAAGCACCGGCGGCATCCTGCCTTCCAGAAGAGCCTGATCCACAGGCCAGAAGAAGGCAATCCCCCGGTCAGGTTCCGCGTCCCCGGCAAGGCGGGAATACTCGCGGACATGCGCCGCCGCCGGAAGCTCCTCGCCTGTCGACACGTTGTAAAGATTGCTGTAGTAATGGAAAATCTGGCGGTTGCCGAACGCCGCAGAGCCGAATATGCGGTTCAGCACCCCCTCCGTGGTCATCGGCCCGACCGGCTCCAGTCCCATGAACGCCCCGTAAAAACGGCACGCCGCCGCCGTGTGAGCGCACAACCTGAAATTCTCGTCGAACTTGTTCACCTCGTTGGTGAGACGAACCCCGCCCCCATGCCGCGCCGCCGCCTTTGCCTGAGCGGCAAAAAGCGCCCCGGACGACGCTTCGTCATCCGCCCCTCCCGTGCATATGTACGCGGGAATGCCGGGGAAATGCTCCGCGCATTTCCCCATCCAGAAATCAACCAGATCCGTCATGGACTCCTGATACCACCGAATCATGTCGAAGCACGCCGTTCTAGAAGGCGCCCTGTGCGGCAGAAACGGCTCCGCTTCCGCAAAATCGCGGTAGCTCGTGCGCCACTTTTTGTTCAGTGCGTCCACGCTGCCGCCGGAAATACGCGCCGCCAGATTTCTGAACGACTCCCTGGCGCAGCTGTCGCCGCACCACCATCCGCGGTGCGTGTGGTAATCGCCGGGCCAGTTGCCCAGCGCCGGGAATATAGCCTCCCCGTAGTCCCCGCATATGCCCGGCTGCACGGACTCCATAACGTTCCACGGCATGTAATGACCGGCAAACGCCCCCAGCACACGGTCAATCTCTTCGCGGAACGTCATGTTCCACACGGACTCCACCGGCGACTCCTTCCCGTGCTCGAGACATCTCAGCCCCACATGCCCCGGACTCTTCAGCCACCACTCCGGAGCTGCGTATTTCGGCCCCATTATTATAAACGGGACGTACTTAAGCCCCGCCTCCGCTATGGCGGACACTTTCCTGTCAAGCCCATCCCAGACAAACACGCCCCTTGAGCCTGGCTCAAAGTCCCTCCAGAAAGTATACACCTGAACCGAAGTAACCCCGATCGAATGCAGATTTTTCAGCGCCGCCGCTTCCAGCCTGCCTCCGAAAGGCACCCCGCAAACTACTACTTCACCACTGCCCACTCCGTCTCCCTCCATACAGACACTCCCGCACCCCTCCCTGCCGGGCAACGCAAAACAACCAAGCACAAGACACCGCCGCACGGTAAAACAATCCTGCCGCATTGTGTCATACAACAATTTTCACGTCAACTCAAAAAACACCATTAATGGTAAAATATATAGTTTTTTGTCCTATACGGGCATACAAACCGCCGCCGAGCAGACAACAAAAAAGGCGTCTCCCAACGGAAGGCGCCTCCAGACATTCCAGTCAAAAAACCCTTGCGGGTTAATTACTTTGACTTGGAACTCTTTTTCTTGCTCTTGCGGGAAGCCGCAGCAGCAAGACTGAAAATTTCGTCTTTGGCAACTTTTGCAAAACGGAACTTCACAACGGTGTGGGCAGGAATCGTGATTGTCTCTCCTGTCGCCAGATTGCGTCCCTGACGTTCCGCGCGTTCGGCAAGTGCAATCTTTCCGAGACCGGGAACAGTAAAACCTCCCTCGGCCGCACCGGCGTAGGCCAGTTCGACGAGCTTCTCGAGAGCAATCTTGCTCTGCGCTTTGGTGATTCCGGCAGACTCAGCGACCGCAGCGATTATCTGCGCTTTTGACATAGCCATTTTATGAACCTTTCGTTTGACTTGTTTACGACTGGAAACGTCAACGGCCTTTTACACTATTTTTACCGTCTTATGCAATAAAAAAATACTTCCGCCCATATACAAAACATTCATTCTCCCCGCACACTTAACGTCTTCACTCGCGGCACGCTGCGGAAACAGCGCCAGTGGGACGCAAAATCCGCGCATCCGGCACAAACGCCGTACCCATTGCAAACAGCGAAGGAGAAGAATGTATAAACCGATTTATTCCTGAATACAAAAGAGTTACATCATGCCTCGAAAACTCGTACACGATTGAAACCCGCAAAACGGACTCAGGACACCAAACCGGCAGGCAGCCTTTTTCACGCTGTTCCGACATGACGTTCCGTCAGTCCGACGTAAAGGACATTCTGACAAAGCACGCCGCGAAACACATGTAACCCGGACCGCCCAGTTTGCTCAAATCTGGTACGAAAGTCCTCAAAAAAAACGCCGCGAGCTGCGGTGCGGCCTTGCCGCCTCCAATATGTCCTTCCGCATACGTGTCAAACGCGGCGTCAGACGACCCCGGCATGCATTTTACAAAAAATGAACATATAGACTCTGAAACGGCCCCACAGCTTAAACGCGTCGTTATTTCTGCATTGCCTCTCATTTACGCAGCACTTTTCACTTGCGCGGTGTCTACAATTTGCGTGGTGCCTCCCTGGCTTCGCTATGGGACCGAAACTTGCGGAAAACGCCGAGGTTTGTACGAAATACGCAGCCGCCCATTTCAAACGCCATTGACCGGATGCTGGCAGAAGCGCGGCTCGCGGCAGATAAAGTCTCAGCCGTGCCCATACCTACCATGTCCCGAATTTCTCGAGAAGAGAAACGTGACGGGTTTACCGTAAAATTCATTCGTCCCTGCGGCTGCGCGTATGGCGGCAGCCGCGCATACGCGCAGATCCATAACTCCGGCTGACCGCGCACCAAAGCCCGCTCCCCTGCGAAGCCGAACGCGCGCAGAAAGCGCGGATGCGTAGGACGCGGGCATTATCTCTGTGCCATAAATCTGCAATGTATCCAGCGCGCCTGACACGCGTTTCTTCCCCTCAAAAAGCAGGCGCTACGCATTCCGCGGTTTCACACAAAAAAAAGTGCTTGCATTCCGCGGCTGTATTGTGATAGGTTTCTCTACGCATTGCGCGCCTGTCGCCCAATTGGATAGAGCATCTGACTACGGATCAGAAG
>CASEAR010000010.1 GCA_949285835.1 uncultured Verrucomicrobiota bacterium
GCCCTGCCGCAAACGCGGCATATGCCGGACTGCGGACGCAGCTCAACGGAAAGACGGCATTCACGGCACAAAAACTCCCCGTCCGACAAAGCACCGCACGAAACGCATCTCCGCGGCATTATCAGATCTCCAACGGCGGAAACCATTTTGAATATTCGATCAAACGCCATTTCGACTCCTGCAGACAGTCCAAGTATCCCATAACCGAGACTTTCAGAAAAGTACAAAACTCCCGGCTGAATCCTCCGGAATTCCATCTCCCCCACTGCGCACGCGGGAATCCGGAAAAAACTGACTAGATATCATTTTCCGCACAGCAATGCCGTGCCGCGCACCACCGGGAACCAGCGCGGGTATCCGGCTCGGCACATCCGGAACAGAGCAAAACATCACGCGCACAAGCCGGCGACTCCCCCAAAAGCGGAGGCGAAATCAAAGCGGACGGCGCACGCAGCGGGAAGGCGTCAGAACCGGCGGAACGTGATGCGACGCCCGGCAGCGGCGCAAAGACGTGAGCCTGACGCCCTTTACGTAACATGTATGACGCAAAAAACCGACGGCTGCCCCTGCAAACGTAAAAAACGCGGCGTTTTTTTGCCGCAGGATACTGTGCAGGATAAATATAGCGTTGCGGCACAGCATGTTAAAAGGTTCGTTTTCATATGGGAATCATCTTGACAAATTATTATTTTAAATATGATAATACGGTATATCACTTGATAATGCGTTATATCAGAGCCGGGGATGCTGTCTGGAGTGCGGAATGGGAAAATACAGAAACGGAATCACTTTGGCAAAAGTTGCCGCTGAAGCCGGGGTCTCCCCGGGCGCGGCGTCGGCTGTACTGCGCAACGTACATCACGGACGCATCCGTGTCAGTCAGGAGGCTGCGGAGCGGGTGCGGAGCGCCGCAGAAAAGTTAAACTACAGGCCATCCGCAGCCTCTCGGGCCATGAGCAGCCGCCGGACAAAACAAATCGGGGTTCTTCTTCCCAACAGGTCCGGGCACGAGGGCACAAGTCCCATGAGCTTTGAAACTATTCTGGGCATAAACGACGGCCTGCAGCCGTTCGGGTACATCATGACTCTTGTCCGGATGCACGACATACTCGGAGAACTTTCCGAGGAAAGCCGCATTTTCAGAGAACAGGCCATCGACGGAATCGTCGTGCTCGGCGCACTGCCCGACGGGGTGCGCCCGTGGCTCGAATCCCGGTTTGAACACATCGTATGGTGCGATTCAAACGTATGGAAGCCGGAGAACTGCATCAGACGGGATGAAACAAATGCCGGGAGGCTGACGGCCGGGAAACTTCTGGACGCCGGATATGACCGCATTCTTTGGGCAGACACCCCATTCACAGGAAACGACCATTACAGCAAATACGAGCGGCGCGCCGGAGTAGCGGAAGCCGCCGTCCGGCTTGGGGCGAAATTGTCTGAGATGTCAATCTCGGACAATTTTACATGGGATCCGGCAGCCATGGACGGGACGGCGATAGTCGCCGGCAGCCATCCGGCGGCGGAACAGATATGCCTTTCCGCCATGCGTGCAAAACGGGCCCCTGGAAAGGATTTCAGCATCGCCGGATGCGATGATCCTCACTTCACTTCGTGGACATGGCGCAGGCTTTCACGCGTGGAATTCAACCGGTTTTCCATGGGCAGAAATGCAGCGGCCATGCTGCTGCAGCTTCTGGAAGAAGAAGACACGACGCCGGCCCCGTCCGTAAGGCTCGGCGGCGCGTGGATTGACGGCGACACAATAAAGCAGAAACAAGCGTAGAAAACCGTGCGCTCCGCCGTATGCCCGACAAACACAAACAAACCGGATACAATACTCGCAGGGAACTGCGTCAAAAAAAGAAAGGCGAACGAATATGATAAGCCTGAAAACATATGCATCCGCACTGGCCGCAGCGTCCGTGCTCATTATGTCCTCTGCAGTCTGCAGCGCCGGGCTGCTGGCCTACGAGGGATTCGATCTTGACGTGCCTGCAGGCACGTCGTTCTGGAACTCCGGATCCGGTTTCGGATGGGGCGGAACAAATGCCGTCTGGACAAAGTTCAGCCAGGAACCAGACAGAACAAACCAGACATTAAACCGGTCCGAGCTGCAGTTCCAGTACATCGATTTCCGCGGCAATGAGCTGAAGACTTCCGGAGCCTATGCCGCATACTGGAAAAACAGCGACCTTTGGTCCCCGTGGGGTTTTTCGTCCGCAAGAAGGACTTTCGAGCAGCCGATAGCGCCCAAGGCCGGAGAGGCCATATGGATGAGCCTGCTTGCGAGCAGGAATGTTCCTTCAAGCCAGGTCAGGGCTGTGCGTTTTTATATCATCGGTAGCCCATACGGCGGCTCGATATATGCGACACTGGACAACGGAGCAGTGCAATGGAGCCTTTTTTACAACGACGGCAAAGACAGAATTGTACGGGATGACGAGCCGATTACAGATGGCGAACCTGATTTCCTCGTGCTCAAAATGCTGTTCAAGGAATCGTCAGTGGAAGCATCCCTGTGGGTCAATCCGTCCGTCATAGCCGGCGGGGAAGAATGGCTCGGGACAGCCGACGTCAAACAGACGTGGCCTGCATTGCCTTCCGCCAACGGACTCACCGGCGTTGTAATCGGTTCATTCGAAGCTCAGATTTTCTATGCGGATGAGATTCGCATCGGTACCGACGCACAGTCCGTGATGCCATACAAGGGGAAAAGCACATTTATCCTCGTGAAGTAGGCAGCATATGCCACCGGATGGACACACTTGTCCGCGACAATCTTAAGCAACATGACAGGAGAAACAAGCATGACAGGAAAAATCAAACGAACAGTTTTATTCGCAATTACGGCGGCAGTCTCGCTGCTTCAGGCGGCGTCCGCCGGACAGGACAATCTGCTCAAAAACGGCAATTTTTCTGCCGCCGGAGAGGATGGAGTACCCGAAGGATGGGACTACCGTACAAAGGGGCACGGATCCGTGAAAGTACTCGAGGAATCCGGGAAAAAATATGTGTCGCTGTCCATCGTCAACAGTCCGGAGGACTGTTTTATTCAGCAGACTGTTCCAATAAATCCTGACACCAAACCTCCCAGAATGCGGCTGTCGGTCACATACAGGCACAGGGACATACAGCCCGGTGAAAAAGGCTACCAATCCGGAAAAATACAGGCCCGGTTCGTAAAAAACGGCAAGGAAACGGGCGGATGGATAGACATGGCGTCGCTTAAAGGCACGAGCGGCGGATGGATCACCGTAACGAGAGAGGCTCAAGTCCCGTCCGACGCCGACGGACTGATGCTCAGGCTCGGATTTTATGTCACAAAGGCTGGA
>CASEAR010000011.1 GCA_949285835.1 uncultured Verrucomicrobiota bacterium
TCATATGCAATCTCTTTTGAACTCAGTCCGTTCCTCAGGAGATCCCGTGTCCTGTTTATACGCCATGCGTTCGCATGCTCTTTTATGCTGTACCCCAGATTCACCTGAAAAATGCGATTTATGTATGCGGCATTGTACCCGGAAAAGCGCATTATGTCTTCGAGGTTGCAGTTCCTCCCGTTTCTCTCATCAATGTGCGCCATAACAAGTCCCACAACGTGCTGCGCCGTGAGCTTGCCGCCGGACGACGAGTCCATAATAATATTCGACCCGTCACCGTGATCCATGCGCACCATCTCTGCCGAAAGAAATTCTATGAGGGAGAGCACTTGGCGCATGTGTATGCGATGCAGCTCCATGTCTCCTCCGATTCTGTCCCAGGCATTATTAATTATCAGGGGTACTGACATATCAGCAAACAGCACTCTGTCCGAAATTACCTTGATCCCGTTGTACGCATTGTACACGTAGCCGTAAATGAAGTCCCTGTATATTTGGAATCCCATTACTACTGCGGTTGTCGACGGCGGGTCGAATTTATCGTGCTCATCGCCTATGTCGAACATAAAAAGATCTCCGCTTCCGGCTTCGTAAATTTTGCCGTTGAGGGAATTTCTCAGCGTCCCCTTCATCACAAAGAAAACTTCTCTCTGCGGAGGAATATGAACATTGGCTCTGCGCCATTCAGCATCCGGATCGGAATTGAGCGGAGCCAGAGAACACCCGAACGAAGAAGAGATAATATTCCTGAATGACCAGTCTCCGCTCCGAAATTCCTCTCTGGCAGCAGAAATGGCATCGTTTTCCGCCTCAAACACAACATGCAGCCTGTACGTTCTCATCTCACAAAAACGCGACGTATGCACATCACCCGCCCCATACAACAGAAGCGCGCAGCACACATCGGTCAGTTTTCCCGACTCTATATCAGACCGTTTCATATGTCAAGCTTTCAAACCTGCTGCCGATGAGCGGGATTCGGTATCTAAAAACTGTAATTCTGCAAAAAAGCGATACCGCAACTATGCAGAACACTTTTCCCGCCTTCATATTTCAGCCCACAGCAAAAGCACTAACGCCCGGTCCGCCGCAGGAGAATCCGAAACACCAGAGCCCGCAGATTCGCAAAACAGATTATGGAAAGAAGTTCCCCGCAGAATGTAAAATTCAACCTGCTTGACTTTGCTCCGCAGTTCGCGCTACACTGGGCGAATGTACAGCCCCGGTAGCTCAGTTGGACAGAGCGACGGTTTCCTAAACCGTAGGCCGCGTGTTCGAGCCACGCCCGGGGCGCCATTCTGTCATTGCGGGCCGTGCTGCCTCTCGTTGGAAAGCCCCCGCACGAGATGAGGAGCGCAAATGTCAAGAATATACAATTTCAACGCAGGCCCTGCGGTACTTCCGCTTGATGTTCTGGAAACTGCGAGGGACGAGCTTGTCGATTTCAACGGCACCGGCATGTCCATTCTGGAGTCATCGCACCGCGCAAAAGCATATGCGGCGATCCATCAGGAAGCGCAGGACAATCTCCGCAGCCTCATGAACATACCCGACAATTATGCGATTCTCTTCCTGCAGGGCGGGGCAAGCACCCAGTTCTCCATGGTTCCCATGAACCTGCTTCTCCCGGGAAAAACGGCGGACTACGCCAATTCCGGATCCTGGGCCGCAAAAGCTGTAAAAGAAGCAAAAAAAGTCGGCTCTGTGAATATTGCCGCCGACTGCCAGAAGGAAATCCCGACACGTGTCCCTTCAGTGTCCGAACTTAGACTAACCGAAGACGCCGCGTACCTCCACATCACGTCAAATGAAACCATTTCCGGCGCTCAGTGGAAGACTTTTCCCGAACCCGAGTGCCCGCTTGTGGCGGATATGAGTTCCGACATACTGTCCAGGCCGGTCGACGTTTCCAAATTCGGCCTGATTTACGCCGGCGCTCAGAAGAATCTCGGACCCTCCGGGCTCACCGTCGTCATTATCCGCAAGGATCTGGCGGAAAAAGCCCCCGAAAATCTGCCCACAATGCTGCGCTACGCTACACACATCGAGAACGATTCCCTCTACAACACTCCGCCGTGCTTCTCCATATACATTCTTGCGCTTGTCACAAGATGGATCAAAAAGCAGGGCGTTGAGACGCTTTTCAGGATAAACCGCGAAAAGGCGGCCGTCCTGTACTCCGCAATCGATGCATCCGAAGGATGGTACAAGGGCACTGCGGCACGCGAATTCCGTTCTGACATGAACGTCACATTCAGGTTGCCGACAGAGGAGCTTGAGGCCAAGTTCGTCGCCGAAGCCGCAAAAGCCGGATTCGCCGGACTCAAAGGACATCGATCCGTCGGCGGAATCCGCGCGTCAATATACAACGCATTCCCGGCAGAAGGCGTAACAGCGCTGGTCGGATTCATGGACGAATTCAGAAAGGCAAATTCCTGAGATCGGGTTCTGCCGCCTTACAGCGAACGACGTGCACGCATCCGGAATGATGTTTTATTCTCTCTGCGGATGCGCTGCTGTTTGTGTGCACGGAAATGCCGCCTCGTACCGGCGGGCTGAACGAAATACCGGACCATGGAAGAAAATATCTCGAAAATCCGAATACGCAAGATCGGCAGGCGTCCGGTCGCCCGCACCATAAACAAAGCGCTTTTCGATCAGTTCCGTTCGTTCAGCAACTTCAAGAACAGTACAGCGCTGGCACTCCTGTACGTGGTCGCGGCATGTTCTCTTGTATTCATTTTTGACAGTGTTCTCTCGCCAGGAGAATACAGCATGCAGGATTCGGACGGGAAACTGTACGGTGGGACTCCAGCTATTCTGCTCGGCGTTTCCATGCTTACATCCTGGGCGATACTGCGCGTCACGGATAGAAACATCCTGCGGCGAAACTCTGTAATTTCAATGCTGCTGCTCTGCGCGGTGGTTCATTACGCGACCGGAGCGCTATTCGTAAGTATAGCGGAGGAATACGTGCTGCCAAGACTCCCCGAATGGACGAGTATCCCGGCAAAACGCATTCCGTGTCTCCTGACTCCGTATTTCACGGCGCCTGCCCTCGCATCGCTCCTCGCCGGCCCCAAAGCCGGTTTAGCTGTAGGATTCGGCGTCATATCAGCCAACCTCCTTTCTGCGAACGCGGACTCTGCCGCACAAACCATTATTTCCGGGGCGGCAGCCGCTTCTGCGATTCCGCTTATGATACCCAGCGTACGCAGGAGATCGCATTTGCTCCGGGTTTTTGTTCTGGGACTTCTCCTGCAAACGGCGTTCTCCGTGCTTTACATGATATTTTCATATGAGCTCTGGGCCCGATACTCCCCGGAAGGGAATCTCGGTGGTGAAATATTCACGGCAATCGCTTTGCAGACACTGTCCGCTGCAACCGCGTTTGTATGCACAATTCTGGTACTGCCACTCTTCGAGCACATATTCGCCGCTACGAGCAACATACGGCTGAACGACTTTACTGACCTCGGACACAAACTCCTCTGCGAACTCTCCCTTAAAGCGCCTGGCACCTACCATCACAGCATAGTCGTCGCCACTCTCGCGTCCGCCGCAGCAGAACGCATAGGCGCGAATCCGATACTGGCGCGCGCCGGAGCGTATTTTCACGACATCGGCAAGCTCGAAAACCCGCACTTCTTTGTAGAAAACGCGGGCGGCGCCGACAACCATGCAACCCTAAGCCCCAGCATGAGCGCCCTCGTAATAATGGCGCATGTCAAAAACGGCGAGAGCTACGCCTGCAACTACAATCTCCCACCGCGCATAAAAGACATTATCAAACAGCATCACGGAACCACTGTCGTCCGTTTCTTCTACAACAAGGCCCTCGAAGAATCAAAGAAAAATGAGGCAAAAGGGCTATCCCCAATTCCAATCGACGAGTCGCAGTTCCGTTATCCCGGACCCAAACCGCTAACACGCGAAGCCGCCATCGTGATGATTGCAGACTCTGTCGAGGCCGCATCTCGAAGCCTCGCAAAACCCACTCCGCAGGCCATTGAGAATCTCGTAAACAAGATTGCCGCAGACAAGGCCAACGACGGACAGTTTGACGCATGTCCCATGACACTCGAAGAACTCGCAAAAATCAAGCGCGTGTTCACCAATACTCTGCAGTCACAGCTTCATAAACGCATCGCTTACCCGTCTGCCGAAAAATTCCCCGGTGCGAAAGGATAGGGCCCAGTGAAAGTATCTGTCGAAAACCGGCAGAAAACCGTAGACATCGACGAGGAGCGCGTATGCGCCCTGATTATGCGGCTATGCCGGATGGCCTGCGCCTGTCTGAAAAAGGACGCCGCCGGTTTCCCGCAGGAAATCGGCGTCATCTTCACCGGACACTCCGGCATACGGCGCATACACGCGGCCGCCATGGGGCTATCCGGAAACACGGACGTCATCACGCTGCGCTACGGAGCCACTCCGCATTCGGAAGAAACCGGAGAACTCGCGGTAAACGCGTGTATGGCCCGCGAAAAGGCGGAGGACGCCGGCTGGACCGTCTGCGACGAGCTGGCACTCTACATCGCACACGGGCTCGACCACCTCGCAGGCTGGGACGACGCCTCGCCTCGCCAGTATACGGCGATGCGGCGCAGAGAACTGGGCTGGCTCGAAGAATGCAGGCGCGAGAACCTGATAGACCGCATTTGCCGGTCTTCGTAACGGTATGTTGAAAATTCCGGACGGCGGATGCCAGACCGGAAGGAGGACAGCTGATTATGCAGGATATCGGACAACTACACGAACACATAATCGAACTGGTCAACCAGGGTTTCTGGGGCCAGATTTCCTCCGAATTTTCTGAAATGCAGCCGGCCGATATCGCCGAAGCCATCTCAAGCTTCCAGGACGAATCCCTCCGGATGCAGATTTTTAAAACGCTTTCAGATACCATAAAACCGGACGTCCTCGCCGAGCTGCCGCCGGAAATAAGCGCCGCAATTTCCGAAAACCTCTCCTCAGAAGAAGCGTCGGATATCGTCGACGAAATGGACCCCGACGACGCCGCGGACGTCCTCGCCGAAATGGACAAATCCAAGTCCTCCCAGATCATCGAACGGATGGACGAAGACAACGCCGACGACGTGCGAATGCTCCTCTCCTACCCGGAGGACAGCGCCGGCGGCATCATGACCACAAACCTCATTTCAGTGAGGGAAGATAACACCGTACTTGAGACGCTGGACAAAATCGCCACGGACGACGATGGGGAGCACATCTTTCAGGTCTACGTTGTCGATGAGGAAAACCGGCTCAAAGGCGTTGTAGCCATATGGCAGCTGCTCAGGCAGAAAGACCGCGCCATCCCGATATCGGGCATAATGAATACCGAGACATTCGCGGTCAGATCCGATGCCGATCAGGAAGAAGTCGCGCATATCATGTCGAAGTACTCCCTCTCCGTAATCCCCGTGGTCGACGGCCGCGGAGTGCTCCTCGGTCGCATCACGCACGATGACGTGCTGGACGTCATTCAGGAGGAAGCGGAAGAAGACATTTTCATGCTCGCCGGTTCCGACGATGAAGATCTGGGCAACGATTCCATT
>CASEAR010000012.1 GCA_949285835.1 uncultured Verrucomicrobiota bacterium
ATCCTTAATCAGCGTTGGAAGTCGCACCCGGAAATACGGTGCACACAAGTATTTGCACGCTTCGTGAAGTTTCAAGGCATAACGTGCAAATTCTGGACCGTATGTACAACCGCGTCCAGGATGCGGATGGTAGGTGCGCTCTCCCGTGAGTAGCTTTATCAGGTATTTGCGCTCGAAACCGTAAACCTCCTGCAAATGAGTTAAAAAACGTCTTTTAGCCTTTTTGATTTTCAGGCGGGCGTATTGGTTCCTCTTTTCGGGAAGGATTTCCGAGAAAGTTCGATTAGCCATGGTTTTCATACCCTTTCATGATACAGAGAAATCCCTGGTTCGGTGTCCTTGAATTTGACCAATGGGGGTTTCCCTATTTTTGGTACGGTGTCCATAACTATGAACAACTGCGCCGGATGAATAGGTGTTGCGAACGGCGTTTTCATATTGTAAAATCGCACACGGAAAGAGTCCGTCGGGTATAGCGGCGTGTGCGGCGCACCGGCGGAAGCGTTTTTTGTAGACTGACAATGAAACAGACACCACTCCCGGGGACCAGGCTTCTTACTTTTTGCGGGGATACCGTAACCTTCCGGCTTTCTGTATCCGGCGGCAGGAAGGGAAGCGCAGTGTTGAGGACATCGATAGGCGGCGCGGATGCATACAGACAGGAAGTGATAGCATCGGCGGACGAGAGCAGACCGTTTTTGTGCAAGAACTGGCGAGACGTTCCGATGAGGGAGGTTTCGCCGGGTGTATTTGAGGTGAGGCTTGCGCTTGTGGATACTGGTGTTTTCGCGGCCAAGACGTGTTTCCTGCCGGACGGCGGGTGCAAGACGGAGTGGCCGTCGGGCGGGGATGTCATCATAAAGACAGCTCCTGCGTGGACATGCCGCGGAGTGTCCGTGTATACCGCTTTCCCCAGGCAGTTCCTGCCAGGCAATGCGGAACTTGCCGTGAGCGGACTGGAAAACGCCGGGCGGGCAGGCGGGGCTGAGACGCTCGACGAGAACGGGTGGACAGTGATCCCGCCATCCGGCACGTTTCGAGATCTCATCAGGCATCTTGATGAGATTCTTGTGGAGGAGCGTTTCCGCATTATTCAGCTTCTTCCCATACATCCCGTGCCTACGACCTTTGCCAGAATGGGCAGGTACGGCTCGCCCTTTGCAGGGACGGACTTCCTGTCCGTGGATCCGTCTCTTGCAGAATTTGACCGGAAGGCCACGCCGCTGGAGCAGTTCGGAGAACTTGTAAACGCGGTTCATGCACGCGGTGCGAGGATATTTCTTGACATCCCGGCAAATCATACCGGTTGGGCGTCCACGCTTCAGTGTCACCATCCGGAGTGGTTCAAGAAGGATGGCCGCGGGCGTTTTATTTCGCCGGGGGCGTGGGGCGTAGTGTGGGAGGATTTGGCGGAGCTTGACTATTCGCATCCGGGTCTGCGGCGTTTTATGGCGGATGTGTTTGAGTTCTGGTGCATGCACGGTGCGGACGGGTTCCGCTGCGACGCCGGATACAAGGTGCCTGCTGAGGTCTGGCGGTACATTTCGGCGCGGGTGCGGCGCAATTATCCCGATACTGTTTTCATGCTTGAGGGGCTCGGCGGTGAGATTTCCGTGACGGAGTCGCTTGTTTTGGACAATGGTTTGGACTGGGCTTACTCAGAGATTTTCCAAACGGAAGACAGGTCGGCGTTTGAGCGTTATCTTCCGTCGGCTCTGCGCATGTCATTTGAGATTGGCCCTCTCGTCAATTTTGCGGAAACGCACGATAACAACCGCATGGCGGCAAAGTCCAGAAGCTATGCATCCATGCGGACGGCTTTGGCAGCTTTGATTGCGCATCAGGGATGCTTCGGCGTGACGAATGGGGTCGAGTGGTTCGCCGCTGAGAAAATAGACGTGCATGGATGCTCCGCACTGAACTGGGGCGCGGAGAATCAGAAGGCTCTGATGGGGAGGCTCAACGCAATTCTGTCCGTTGTTCCGGCATTCGGTCCCGGCGCGAGCGTGAAAATGGTGCAGTGCGCGGACGGAAACAGTCTGGCGGTTGTACGCAGTCCGGCGAGGTCCGGAGACATCGACGGATCCCGGGAGTACGACGCGGAGGGGAATGTGCTGGTGCTGGTCAATCTTGATGCAACCTCCCCGCAGAATGTATCGTGGCCGGAAAAGGCTTTCCCGGACGGCGCATGGTCTCGGGATTTGATGGGAGGCGCGGAACTGTGCGTAAGTCGTCACGGGGGGGTGTGCAGCGTTACGCTCGGACCCGGTGCGGCGGCGTGCATCCCGGCGCGCGAATCTGACGCGGATGCGGTGAGCAGGGAACTGGCGTCCGCAAAGTTTTTGAATGCCAGGGCAGTGAGGCGTCAGGAATTCCGGGCGGTGGCGCTTCGCATCAGGGCGGGAATGTTTGACGGGGAGCCGTTGTCGCCTGATGACGATGTGGATGCGATGGCGGAAGCTCTGGCGGCGGATCCGGTGGCGTTTTTCCATTCCATGGCGGCGAAAGTTTCCGGAGCTTTCCTTCCCAGACTGGTGCAGTGTGTGTGGCCGGAGGATACACGCCGGCGCGTTATGGTGCTGCCGGGTTGTTTCGTTATGGTGAGGGCTCCGTACCCATTCAGGTGCCGTGTTGATATGCCGTACGGGGGCGTCTTGGCCAATCTGCGTTCGGTGGAGTTGGATTCCGGTGATTTCTGCGTTGTGTTCTGCCCGTCGGAACTGCGGAGCGATTTTATCGGGAGTGCGGTGCTTTCGATAGATGTCGGCACGCCGGGCATGCTCCGGCGCGACAAGATATCTCTGATGACGCTCCCGGAAGACATTCCAAGCGTCCGCAGGACATTCTCCGGGGCGGAGGTAAGAGATGGTGATCTCGCGGTGCTTCTGACAAACGGCAGGGGCGCCATGTCGCATGTGAGGGCCCGCTGGGGCGAGGTGCTCAGCCAGTACGACGCAATTCTCGCAGCGAATCCTGACCCTGAAGTGCCGTGTGACAGGATAATGCTGTTTACGCGGTGCAGGATATGGGTGGTAAACCGCGGTTTTTCGAGCGAGATCGGCCCTGCCTGTTTGGAGTGGTTTTCATGCGCGGCGGGCTCGGGATCGGCGGCGTGGAGGTTCCGTGTGCCGGTAGGTACGGGCAAGAGTGTTCTCATCGATCTCTCGCTTGTGCTCAAACATGGAGAGAATTCCGTACGGATACAGGTGCACAGGCGGCTGTGCGAAGGGGACCCGGAATTGCTTTCAGATGCGGACGACGTGTGTCTTATATTCCGCCCGGATGTTGAAAGCCGCAGTTTCCATTGCAAGACCAAAGCGTTTTCCGGTCCCGAGAACGAGTGGCCGGGGTGTGTGAGGCAGGTTCCCGGCGGTTTTGTGTTCGCACCGCACGGTACGCCCGGCGTTGTAATGCGTATATCGGACGGTGCATTTGTGTCCGAGCCGGAGTGGCATTACATGGTGGCGCATCCGATCGATGCGTCGAGAGGACAGGACGGGTTTTCAGATTTGTACAGTCCCGGATGGTTCACGGCGGACGTCAGCGGAGGAGATACGGTTTGCTTGGAGGCGTACATGAATGATGAAGCGTCCCCGCACAGAAACCTGCCTCAGCCGGATGACAGCGCCGTTTTCTGCTGCAAGCCTCCTGTGTGTCTGTCAGAGGCCCTGCGCGGCGCGCTGCGGGATTTTGTTGTCAAGCGCGGCAGCATGAGCACGGTTATTGCCGGGTATCCGTGGTTCCTCGACTGGGGAAGGGACACTTTCATTGTTCTGCGCGGGATGATTGCCGCCGACATGACGGACGAGGCTCTGGGCGTTATCCGCAAGTTCGGAGAATACGAGGCGGACGGTACCCTTCCGAACATGATAAACGGTGCAGATGCGTCGAATCGCGATACTTCGGACGCACAGCTCTGGTATCTTGTGGCGTGTGCCGACCTGGCGGAACGCGTGGGCGTTGAATCAGTGTTCGGAGCGGACTGCGCGGGACGCAGTGTGCGGGACGTGGCGCTGAGCATAACCAGGGGATACCTGAAAGGTACGCCGAACGGCATTGCCGTGGACGCAGAATCAGGACTTGTCTACAGCCCTGCGCACTTCACATGGATGGACACCAATTATCCTGCGGGAACTCCGCGCAGCGGATACCCGGTTGAGATTCAGGCCTTGTGGACGGCGGCGCTGAAAATTGTTTCGATTATCGATCCGTACGGCGGCTGGGAAGAGCTGAGGCGCCGGGCGATGGGGTCGATCCGGAAACTGTTCTGGAACCCGTCGCGCGGATTTTTGTCGGACTGTCTCCACTGCGAAACGTTTGTTCCCGCCGAGTCGGCAGTTGCGGACGACCATCTGAGATGCAATCAGCTCTTTGCCGTGACGCTCGACGCGGTGGAGGGCGATGACGTAAGGGAAAGAGTGGTATGGTCGTCGGCGAGACTTCTGATTCCAGGGGGTATAAGGACGCTGTCTCCGGGCCGGGTGGAGTTCAAGCTCCCGGTGCGGGGGCGTTCCGGAGAGCTGCTGAACGATCCTTCTTGTCCGTATCAGGGTCGTTACGAGGGGGATGAGGATACCAGACGCAAGCCGGCCTATCACAACGGGACGGCGTGGACATGGCCTTATCCATCGTTTGCAGAGGCCATGCTCAATGTGTATGGAAACGCGGCGCACGGAGCGGCTGCCGCTCTCATAGGCGCCTGTGTTCCGCTTCTTGAGAGCGGGTGTGTGGGGCATCTGCCTGAAATAATGGACGGAGACGCGCCTCATACCGGGCGCGGCTGCGATGCGCAGGCGTGGGGGGCGTCGGAGTTTCTGCGCATGGCGGTGAAACTCGGCTTGTGAGGCGGTGTTTGATGGGGAAGATTCAGAGGTTTTTTTTCTGGCTGATTCTGGCGGTGTTTCTTGCCGTCTGCTCAGGCTTTCTCGGTTCCTCGATCCTGCAGGACCGCAAGGCTCTGTCGGCGCGCGGAGATGTATCTGCGATAGTGGCCGATACTCCCGTGTCTGTGACGTTTGCAACCGTGGTGCTGGGAGGTTTTCGCGGGCTGATCGCTGATATCCTATGGCTTAGATCCACAAAGATGCAGGAGGAGCAGCGCCTCACGGAGCTTGTTCAATTGGCGGAGCTTATAACGAAGCTTGAACCTCATCTTGACGAAGTGTGGGTCTTTCACGCGTGGAATTTGGCCTACAACATAAGCCTTCTTGCAGACCGTCCGGAGGACAGGTGGATGTGGGTTATGGACGGCATAAAGCTCCTGCGCGACGATGGGCTGAATGCAAACCCGCGGAGCGCGGTGCTCTGCCGGGAACTGGGATGGATATTTCAGCACAAGCTCGGGATGAATTCGGATTCCGATTCGGAATACTTCAGGACGCGCTGGGCGGTGGAAATGGATGCCTGCCTCGGTCCGGAAGGGTCGGTGCCTTCCCCGGTCTCGATAAGGGCAAATACCCTTGAGACCGAGATGAAGATGTCTGCAGACATGATGCGCGAGATAGAGTCCGAGTTTGGAGCGATAGACTGGCGAGTTCCAGCGGCGTCGTCCCTTTACTGGGGTTGGCGCGCTCTGAAGCTGGCAGACGTCAGAGAGAGGCCGAGGTGCATGAGGATGGTCTACACTTCCCTTTCCTACATGGTTCGCGATGCCGGGATTATTGTTGGCGACCCTTCAGCGGAGGGATGGGTGTTTGATGCCGTGCCAAACCTCGCCGCGGCGGACGCGGTTTTTGAATTTGTCAAAAATGCCGCCGTAGAAATGCGGCTTCCGGGAACGCAGATTCTCTATGTGCAGCACGTACGCGACGCCATGAGGCGCGCTGCCGCTTCCGGGAATCCCGGGAAGCCGTCGGAACTATTTGCGGAGATGCGGGAAATCCTCGGGGACGGCAAGATCGTGTTTCCGTCGGAAGCGGATTTCATGGACGGCGATGAGAGCGTTGAAGATCAGATTGGCGGCAGCGGATGAAAAAAACGTTTAAAAAAGCTGCATGCATTGTTTCCGCGGCGGCGCTGTTGATTGCGGCGGCTGTTTTCGGCGGTGTCTCATGCCGGAACCGGAGCGGAGGGGGCGATGTGGTTTTTGCCTCCCGCAATGCAATGGGAACGTTTCTGAACTTCTGGGTCGATGCGTCCGGAGCGGATACATCCGCCGCATTGGAGATATGTGCGGCGGCAGTTGACCGCGTCTCCGCGTCGCTTTCCGTGTTTGATCCACAGAGCGTCACCGCGCGGCTGAACGTCTCAGCCGGGAACGGAGAGTGGATAGAAACCGGCAGGGAGTTCGAGGCGGTGCTGGATTTATCTCTGTTCTGTCATGACATTTCCGGAGGCGCATTTAATCCCGCGGTGGGGCCCCTTATGGAGTTGTGGGGCTTTGCGCGGGGAGGTGTCCCGGGAACTGCGTCGCCGGACAGCGAAGAGGTGGCGCATGCGCTGGAACTCGCGGACGTGTCAAAAATAGCCGTAATAGACGTTGACGGAAACGGGCGGGCTATGCTGCTTGCGCCGGGCATGCGTCTGGATTTCGGCGCGGTGGCAAAAGGTTTTGGCGCAGACTGTGCATACGCGGATTTGAGGGCTGCGGGAATTACCAATTTCATAGTGGACATAGGCGGAAATATGCGGTTTTCGGGGAGTAAGCCCTCCGGCGGCGCGTGGACGGCCGGAGTCCGCGACCCGTGCGGCGATATGAATTCTCCGCCCGTGGCTTCCATGTTTTTCAGGGACGGAGGGGCCGTATCGACTTCGGGCTCCTACGAGCAATTTTCCATGCTGGACGGCGTCAGGCGCTCGCATATAATCGATCCCCGTACGGGGATGCCTGTGGAAACAGATCTTCTGCAGGTGACCGTGATCGCGGATTCTGCCGCGCTTGCGGATGCGCTTTCTACGGCATGTTTTGTTCTCGGGTATGAGAAGGGGGCGGATCTGCTCGCAAAGTGCGGAGCGTACGGGATTTTTGCCGTGCGTTCCGGCGACGGATTCAAACTTCTCAGAACCCCGGGAACGGCGGAAAAATATGAACGGCCGGAACCGGATTGTTCGAGAGGAACGTGTTATGGCGGGATATAACAGGCAATCCGTATATTTGCCGGACAGGGACGGCCTTGAAAAATGCGCTGCCGCAGCCGGAGAAAAGAAATTCCGGGCGTCGCAGCTTGAAAACTGGCTGTATGTGCGCTTTGCGCGCAGTTTTGACGAAATGTCCAATCTGCCGGGAAGTTTCAGGCGCTTTTTGTGTGAAAATTTCCTTTCTCCATGCGAGACTCTTTCTCTGCTGGAAACTGCGGCAGACAGATCGGGTACAGTAAAATATCTTTGGCGGCTGTGTGACGGAGAACTTATTGAGACGGTTGGCATCCCGTCCGGAGAACGAATGACGGTCTGCGTGTCGTCACAGGCCGGATGCGGATTCGGCTGCGCGTTCTGCGCCAGCTGTAAAAACGGCTTTTCCAGAAATCTTGACTGCGCCGAGATTGTGGCGCAGGCGGCGTTGGTTTCAGCGCAGGCCGGAGGGAAGCCGGACAATATTGTCTTTATGGGGATCGGGGAACCGTTTGCGAATTATGACAATGTCCTCGCCGCCGCCCGGCGTTTCAACGGATGTTTCGGCATAGGCGCGAGGAAGATTACCGTCAGTACGTGCGGCGTTGTTCCCGGAATACTGCGTTATGCCTGCGAGCCCGAGCAGTTTGAGCTGGCCGTGTCCCTTCATGCGCCAGACGATGAAATGCGTTCGCGCCTGATGCCTGTAAATAGGCGCTGGCCTATACGGGAGCTAATGGCCGCGTGCCGCGAGTATACGGCTCGTACGAACAGAATCGTTACTTTCGAGTACATACTCGTGGACGGATTGAATTGTTCCCGCAGACATGCATCGGAGCTGCTTGCGCTGCTGAAAGACCTGAAATGCCGTGTGAACCTGATCCCTCTCAATCCGGTAAACGGGTTTTTCTGGCGCGCGCCTTCCCGTGAGATTTGCAGGGCGTTTGGCGAATTTCTCACGTCACATGGCCTGAATACTACTCTGCGGCACTCGCGCGGCGGCAATGTCAACGCTTCGTGCGGGCAGCTCCGCCGTGCGCGTGCGTCCAGTCTGTGTGCAGGGGAAACAGCCGGAAATTGTCTTGAAAACACGGCGCAGTGCGCCGGGAAAGAGGAAAAATGAAACCGATATTCGACATTCCGTTGTGGGCGGACGGAAAAATTCCGTTCGCAAGGCCCGAGGACAGCAAACTTAAAGAGCATGTGCTTGACAGTGAAGACGGCATTGAACGCGTCACTGACGTGACGGTGCCCACGCTGTCGTTTTACCGTGCCACGGGGAAAACTCCGCGTCCTGTCGTTCTGATTTGTCCCGGCGGAGGTTATTCGATACTTGCATGGAACCACGAGGGCACGGATATTGCCGCATGGCTGAATTCTAACGGTATCTCCGCTGCTCTGCTGAAGTACCGCTGTCCGGGCCGGCGAGAGGCCGCGTTTGCCGATGCGGCGCGCGCCATGCGCATAGTACGTTCAAAGGCGTCCGAGTGGAATATAGACCCGTTCAAGGCCGGGATAATCGGCTTTTCTGCAGGAGCTCACCTTGCGGGACGTGTGTGCAATCCCGCGCCCGGCCAGGAACCGTACGAACGTGCGGACAGCGCCGACGAGTTTGATTTCAGGCCGGATTACTCGTTTATAATATATCCAGCTTACTACGACAGGGAGAATCTCGGTCTGGATCCGGATATGCACGTGAGCTCGAAAACTCCACCGGCGTTTATCATGCAGGCCGAAGACGACACATCGCTGGTAGATAGCAGCATCGCGTATTTTATGGCATTGAAGCGTGAGCGGATACCGTCGGAACTGCACATGTTTTCACATGGCGGGCACGGATACGGGATGTTCAAGAACGGAAATCCTACCGCCGTATGGCCGGAATTGGCCATGAAGTGGTTTGCGGGCGATATTATGAAGTCGCCCGTCTGGTAGCGCGTCCGCACCGTCGTCTGCCGCGCATGATGCGGCTCATTCGCGGTTTCTTTGCCGTCTGGCGGCGCGTCCGCACCGATTGCCGCAGGCATGATCTGCGCTGCGGCATGAATCAAGTCCACGGGAAAACATCTTCGCGCACCGTGCTTTTCCGGCGGCGTCTTTACGGACGTCGGCCGGTACACGGACTTTCACGAAAGAAAAAAATGCCGCCCGCGAAGTATGCGGGCGGCATGAACGGCTTGCACTTTTCAGTGGAAGTTGGGCAGAAACGCGCCGGCGGATACAAGATCTGCCTGGAGCGCGTGAACGTCGATCCCGCGCGAGGTTGTGCCTTTGGACACTGCGATTGCGGCGGCGGCTCCGACGGCCTGTCCGGTAATGTAGCAGCAGGGCATTACACGGATGGACGCCTGCATCTCGCGCGTCACGCCTATGCAACGCCCGGCGACCCAGACATTGTCCAGTCCGGCAGGGGTAAGCGACCGGTACGGAATGCCGTAGCTTTCTCCATGTTTAAGCCGCATGCTGAAGTGTTTAAGGAAGTTGTCGTAGCTTTCCTTGTCCGGCTTGGCAATGTGTATGTCTATGGGATATGAATAGCGTCCGATTTCGTCGTCAAATACGGCAAGATTCTTGAAGTCTTCCACGCTGAGCGCATAGTCGCACGTTATCCGCCTGGATTCGCGCACCCCCATCAGCTGTGCGGAAACGACGAGTTCCATCGATTCAAACCCGCGCAGATATTCCTTGTAGTACTTCTCGTACTCAAGGATTGACTTGCGTCCCCAGATATAAGCTTTAGTCAGAGAAACTTCGTCGGTGCCGTCAACTCCGAACGTGTGGCCGATGTTTCCGCCGCCGATTTTTTCTCCAACGCGCCACATTCCGGGCAGGTGCCGGTCCTCATTTGTGAACACTCCGTCTGCGAAGGCTTTTTCAAGGTATTTATCGTCCGGTTCTCTTCCATTGGGACCGTTGACTCTATCCCAATCGATTCCTCCCCACAGGGTGCAGAGCGTTCCAGGCATTGTATTGCCCTCGGAATCTCCCATGGAATAACCTGCGCCGGCAAGAACGCACAGGTCTCCGTCTCCGGTGCCGTCAATAAACGCCTTGGCAGAAACGGCGTATACGCCCGATTTCGCCGCGCATACGGCGATCGTCGCGTTCGCTCCGTCTTTTATCACATCTATGAGTTTCGTGTGGTACGTGTACTCTATGCCGTTTTCTTCAAATATGCGCTCGTAAAGGCGTTTAAGCTTTTCGACTTTTATGTGCATGGTGTTTCCATAGAGTCCGCCGTCTTCGCGCAGTCTGTCAATGAGCTCCTTGCCGAATCCTCCGGCAAGAAAATTCTTTCCGTCGGTGAATTGCATGAACACGGGAACCAGTCCAGCGGTTCCCAAACCGCCGAGGCATGTGCTTGCTTCTATGAGCCGGACCTTCATGCCGCGCCGCGCAGCCGTCACCGCCGCGGCGATGCCCGCCGGCCCTCCGCCAACCACAAGTACATCCGCATCATAACGGATTTCAATATTTTTGCTGTATGTAAATTCTTTCATACCAAATCTCCACGTTTCGGGTTTGTCCGATAACATACGGTCAACATCGTAGCAAAGTAGTCGCTTTATGTAAACAAAAAGGCGAATATGCCGCTCCTGGTGCAGCTAAAAACGGCGGCACGCCCCGCATAATCCGGAGCATGCCGCCGGCACACGTGATAGTGCGCAGCGTTTTCACTGCAGGCTGCGCCTGCATCCGCCGTCACACAGCCTGTCCGATGGCCTTGAGCATTTCGGTAAACCACGGCTGACTGGTGTTGAAGGGTTTGCCGCCCTTGATTCGCTCAAACTCACAAGCTCTGATTTCGTCTCCGCGGTCCTCGTCCTGTCCAACGACGCCGCCGATTCCCTCAAGAGCGCAGTCAACGGCTTTGTTTGCGCACTTTATGATGAGGCTGCGGTCGGCTTCGTTGGATGCGGCCGCACGGCTGTAGTAGCCTGATTTCTGCACGAGGGTCTTTTCGGCGCCGAGCATCTCTGCGAATTGTTTTGCGAACCATGCGCCCGGATTGATTTTGTCGAGGCGCGGATGCCCGAACGCGTCTCTCGGGATTTCCTCCCCGCGAGCCTCCATCTCTTTCATGATGGTTTCGACTCCGGCGCCCTCTGAGACGAAGATATTGACATTGCCGGTTTCGTCCATTATTTTGCGGAGCCTTTCCGCCTCGGACTTGACGTCGAATACGAGTTCGGGCACGTATACGGCGTGTATGTCGCGCCGCACGCGGGACAGTCCTATGCCGGGGAGGAATTCCGTCTCATCCAGCATCTTGCGGTATGCGTGCGCGGTGGCTGCCGTAAGATATCCGCAGTTGCGTCCCATAACCTCATGGACTATAAGCATTCTGGGGTTTGCGCTGTGTTCTCCGACCACGTTTGCGAAATACTTTGCTCCCTCTTCTGCGGCCGTCCATGCGCCGAGGCTCTGGCGGATGGGATAGACGTCGTTGTCAATGGTTTTGGGAAGGCCCACGACGGTGAGGGCGTAGTTGTTGGTCTTGAGGAACGCCGCGAGGTCCGCCGCCGCGGTATTTGTATCGTCTCCGCCGATTGTGTGGAGAACGTCCACTTTATCCTTTACGAGCTGTTCGGCGGCAACGCGCTGCGGATCCTGTCCTTCCTTTACAAGGCCGCGTTTTACGCAGTCCTTGACATTTGTGAGCTTCACGCGGCTGTTGCCTATCGGGGATCCCCCGAATTTGTACAGGATGGAGATGTTCTTCCTGATTTCCGGCGTCACCAGTATGCTCTTCCCCTCAAGCAGGCCCTTGTACCCGCCCGTATAGCATATGATTTCCACATCCGGAGCGACTTCGGTATAGCGCTCCACGAGCGCCGCTATGGCGGAGCTGAGGCACGGCGCGAGTCCGCCGGCGGTCAGTATCGCGACTTTTTTTACTTTTTCTGGCATTGTTCGTCCTTTTCTGTTTTCAATCCGATCATTGAAATCACGGAATTCTGCGTACTTTAAGAGTTTTGTCCGACTGTCCGCGCCGGGAGCTCCGGCGCATTGGTTTCCCGGCGGGATTTTTCCTGTCCGCGGGTATTTTCTTCACGGATGGCGGCACTTCTGTGAACAGGGCGTCGGCGGGCTGCTGGCAGTGCAGTTCCTCTCCGAGGAGTTTTTCAATTTCGGGAATGATAAACGATTCGTCCTCACAGGCGAAGGAACAGGCGGTGCCGTGAGTGCCGGCTCTGCCGGTTCTCCCGATTCTGTGTATGTAATCGTCGGCTTCGTACGGGAAATCGTAGTTGACCACAAGAGAGATATCGTCGACATGTATTCCACGTCCGGCGACGTCCGTGGCGACCACGAGGTTGATCTTGCCTGCGCGGAATTCGTCGAGTATGCGCATGCGTTTTTTCTGTTCCACGTCGCCGGAGAGGAGTTCTGCGGCGATGCCGTGTTCGATGAGCATTCGGGCCAGGTCTTCGCAGTCGCGCTTCCGGTTGCGAAACACGAGAATCCGTTTATATTTGCCGGATGCAATTATGTTGTAAAGTACGGTAAATTTTTCTCTGGAGGAAATGGGGTAGACTATCTGCCTTATGGTGTCGACGGTGCCGTGTTCGGGATCGACGGATACGTTTATAGGGTCTGGCATCCACTGCGACGCGAGTCTCATTACGTCGTCGTTGAGAGTTGCGGAGAACAGCAATGTCTGTCTGGATGCGCCGTCCGGGAGCTCTCGTATGATTTTTTTGACATCCGGGATGAACCCCATGTCTAGCATTCTGTCTGCTTCATCGATGACCAGAGTGCGGACTCCCTTCAGGCAGACTGTGCGGGAGCGTTTGAAGTCCAGAAGTCTCCCCGGGGTGGCAGCAAGCAGATCGAGCGGGGCTGATTCAAGCTTGCGCTGCTGCTGTTCGTGGTCCGCGCCGCCGTAGACTGCAAGAGCCCGCAGGCCGCAGTACTTTCCGAGGGCTTCGGCGTCGCGCTCTATTTGTATTACAAGCTCTCTTGTAGGGGCGATCACAAGCGCGGCCGGCCGGCCCGGTTTCAGCGGTCTTGCTTCCGGGCTGTCAAGCATGCGCTTGATTATCGCGATGAGGAAGGCCGCGGTTTTCCCTGTTCCGGTCTGTGCTTTCCCCGCAACGTTGAGACCAGCCATTGTTTTATCGAGCGTTTTGGCCTGTATCGGCGAACAGTACTTGAAGCCGAGGTCAAACACCGCGTGCAGTATCGGCGCGGGCAGATTGAAGTCATGAAACCGCACCTTGCCCTCTGCCGGCGGGACATCGAATTCCGCCGGATTCCAGGAATCGTCCACCGGCGGGAGTTGGAACACCTGCTCCTGTTTTTTGCGTTCGGGGGCGTCTGCCTCCGCAGGGCGCTCCGTTCTCGCGTTTTTTCTGCCGGCGCCGTCCCGCTTCCCGCGCGGAGGTCTGTCTTTTTTCCCGGCGCCAGCCGTATTGCGGCGCGGTTTCTCCGGAGAGCCGTTTGCCGGAGTGTTTGCGGCATTTCGGCGTTTTGCCGGAGTTTCTGCAGGTTTTTCCGCGGAACCGAAGATACTTTTAAATTTCCGCAGTATGTTGGAAATGAACATAAACTTCAAGATCGGGCATGTCTGTTGATTCACGGATGGCAGATTTGCCCGACGCTATTCGTGAAAAATACAAACGGACATCCGCATGGATGCCCGTTTGATGTATGCAATATGAGCAATCAGCGCTTGGAGAACTGGAAGCGGCGGCGGGCTCCGCGGAGACCGGGCTTCTTGCGTTCCTTCATGCGCGGATCGCGCGTCAGGCATCCAGCTGCCTTCAGCGGGCCGCGGAGAGTGGCGTCTGCCAGGCAAAGCGCTCTGGAGATTGCGTGACGTACGGCTCCTGCCTGCCCTGTGATTCCTCCGCCGGACGCGAATGCGCGGATGTCGTATTTGTTTTCGACTCCGGCAATCTTGAGCGGCTGGAATATGTAAGTCACCAACGCATCGTTGTTAAAGTATCCTTTTATGTCGCGGCGGTTGACTTCACACACGCCCGTTCCTTCAATGAGCTGGACACGGGCCACGGCCGTCTTGCGGCGGCCTGTTGCTGCTGAAATTATATCTGCCATTTTAGTTCCTCGAAAAAGTGTTTGGGATTATGCCCAGCGCCTCAGAGTTCGACCGGCTTCTGCGCTGCATGCGGGTGTTCCGCTCCGGCGTAGACTTTGAGCCTGCGCATCATTCCCCGCGCGAGCTTATTTCCGGGAAGCATTCCCTCAACTGCCTTCTTAATGATCAGTTCGGGGTGTTTTGCACGCATTTCCGCGGCTGTGGTCTCATGGAGACCGCTGCGCCATCCGGTGTAATTCTGATAGATCTTCTGCTCTTCCTTACGTCCGGTAAGTTTTACCTTCGCCGCGTTCGTTACGACAACAAAGGCTCCGGTATCGATCCAGGGAGTGTACGTCGGCTGGTCTTTGCCGCGCAGTGCGTTTGCCACGATAACAGCCAAGCGGCCTACTGATTTGCCTTCGGCGTCTACAACAATCCATCTGCGGTTGACACCGGGGTCATTGGGTACGAATGTTTTCATGTCCTGTTTTTGTCTTCTTTGCTGCCGGAAACAGCAAAATCGCCTTGCGGAAGAGGGAATTCCGCCGGCGCCAGATGCCAGTTCCGAGGGTTGTCACCGCAGTTCCCCCGCAGGAGTAACCGGGAGATCCGCGTGAATAGGGGCAGATTGTGCCACATACGGCGGCGTAAGTCAATTGAAAATTGATTCCGGCCGTGCAATATAGGTTCGGGCATCCGGCATATGCCGGCCCGGTCGTTGAAGGAAATGGTTCGGTACATCAGCGGAGTTATGCAAACAGGCGCCTGTTTTTCCGTCTCATGCTCACGAAGCCGGATCTTCTGTCTGCGTCGTCTGCCCCGGGATCCGGATCGCCGACGATTATGTGATCGAGAACCGGTATTTCCATGATGCGTCCCGCATTGACGATATTTTCGGTGACGCAGATATCGTCTCCGGAGGGGGACGGGTCTCCGGACGGGTGGTTGTGTGCGACGATTATTGACGATGCGCTCCATTTGAGCGCGGTGCGGAATACATCGCGGGGGTGTACGATGGATGCGTCGAGGGTGCCTCTGGACATTTCGGTTATTGGGCCAGACAGACTCAGTTTTTTGCTCAGCGGCACGACGTAGAATGATTCTGTGTCGTCATCAAATTTGCGTATGCGGATTTGATTCACGATGCGTTCCGGGGAGTCAAGCCGTATTTTGAGTTCAGTAAGCGAGCTGTCAGCAATGCGCTTGCCGAGTTCTATGGCAGCGGCGAGTTCCACGGCTTTTACGTGTCCCAGACCTGGGAACTGCATAAGGTCTGAGGGCATGGCTCTGGAAAGGTCTTTCGGCGTGGGGTATGCGTCTATTATGCGGTTTGCCAGATCTAGCACATTAAGGCCATGCGTTCCGGTTTTTAGCAGTATGGCCAAAAGTTCGTCCATTCTGAGGGCCTGCGGTCCGAATGCCGTGAGGCGTTCCCGAGGGAGCATGGACGGGTTGCCGAACCCGCGTCCGGCCTGCGGCGACGGCCCTTGTTTTGCGGCATCGTGCGCCGGCGGTGTCTGTTTTTTGTTCATAGTGGAGGTTCCGGCTGCTGTATGGATGTGGACACTGGTGCGCTGAAGACCGGGTATGCGGGGCCATACCTGTCCCAGGCGCGCTGGACATCGTCTGCGGCGCGTGCGATATCCGCATGTCCGGCCGGGGCGTCAACGGGGCACACGGTGAGTTGTGTTCTCAGCCAGGTACGCTGTTTTTTTGCCAGACGCCGGGTTCTGGCGGAAATCCGTTCAATTGCTTCTTCGCGAGTAATCAGCCCGTTTACGTAGTCTGCGGCCTCCGCGTAGCCGATGCTTTGCGCCGCCGTCGCGGATAGAGCCGGATACTTCGCCATTATGGCTCGCATTTCGTCGGGGAGACCGTCTGTGAACATCCGTTCGGCTCTGGCGCGTATACGCTCTGAGAGAACTTCCGGCGGCATGCAGAGCGCTGGTATTACCGGCAAAGTCCCTCTTTTTTTTGTTTTATCCGGGATCCATCCGGACATGATTTTTTCGATGTGCCTTATGAGGCGTCTTGGATTGGACGGGTCGTCTAAAAATGAAAGGGAACCCGGCATAAGCGTTTCTGCGATTTCTTTTAGCCGGTTGTTTCCTTGTTCTTTGAACAGCTGCTCCAAGCGCTTCCTTGCAGTTCCGTCTGATGGCGGCGGCGGGGCGTCGAGTCCGTACAGCAGGGCGGAGATATAAAGTCCTGTGCCTCCGGCGACGATTACGTCTGTGCCGCGCTCTTCGGCTTCGGCAAACGTTTTTCGGGCGGCTTCGAGCCACATGCCGGTGCTGAATGGTTCATCCGGGCTGGCGAGGTCTGCTCCGCGGAAGACGATGCCCTGAAGTTCATACGGGGAGGGTTTTGCTGTGCCTATGTTCATCTCGCGGTAAACGAGCATTGAGTCAGCCGACAGAATTATGCGGCCGGTGCGCCGGGCCAGTTCGTTCGCTACGGCGGTTTTCCCGGATGCGGTAGTTCCTGCCAATATCCATGCGGCTTTCATATGCAGTGTTCGTCGAAATCTGAAAGATTGTGCAGCGTTATTTTTGCGCCGGACGTGTTTTGCGCCGGGTGTCCCGGGAGTGCGAGTGCGATTACGGTCATGCCGGCGGCATTTCCGGCGGTTATACCGGCCTCGGAGTCTTCGAATACCACGCATCTGGAAGGCGGGACGCCCATGCGGTCTGCTGCCGCAAGGAATCCGCAAGGATCCGGTTTCCCCTTAGTGCAGTCTTCTGCGCCAATCCAGAACGACACATACGGTTGTGCATTCATGAGCCGCACGGCTTCGGCAATGGCGTTCCTGCATGAGCCGGATACTATGCAGCATTCGGCTTTCTGAGACAGTCTGCGGAGAAGCTCAAGCGAGCCGGGGATGACAATGTCCGCCGATTTGGCGGCATCCCGGAAGAAACCGTCCATTTCCGCCGTGACAGAGCTGTAATCCCGGCAGACGGCCGGAAACATTTCAGTCATGTCCCGGAATATGTCTGTCCATGATCTCCCGTAAACGAGTTTTTGGGAAAACTCGTACGGCATGCCGTATCCGTGCGCCTTCAGGTACGCGTCCATGGCGTCGACCCATACCACCTCGGTATCAAGGAGGGTTCCGTCGAGGTCGAATATATACCCGCGCAAGCTGTCGCCGGTGTCTGTGTCCACGTTTTTTTCCCTCGCTTCAGAATATTAACATCCGGCGGCGCATCAGTCCGAGAGCGGTTTGAGGGCGCGAACCGTGCTTCCCGTGGATCCGGACGTTCCAGCTTCCTCCGTGATCAATGAAAAGGCGGAGCTCTCCCGGGGCGCTTCAGCTTTGCCGGTGTTTTTTGCGGAATCGGACGCCGGCAGTGGAAGAGATTCGGGCTGCACGAATATTTCGCCTATTTTGTTTCCGGATGCAATGGTTTCTTCGTATTTTTTCTTCCAGTATTCCGCTTCCTGCGGCATTTTGATCCCGTGTTCGTTTCCTATGCCATTTTCGCAATACTCGGAGAGTATAAGCATGGCCTGCGGGTCGCCGAGGTTTGCGGCATTGTTGTACCAGATGCGCGCCGCGACGGGAGAAGGCTCGGAGACCACGCCTTCGGAGAAAAGTTCGGCTCTTGTTTTTGCGGCCTTGATTCGCATGGCGGTGGGAGCGGTGCGGTCGTCGTATATGCGTTTAAGCCACATGTTTGCGGTTGCCGGGTTCTTTTCGACTATGCGTCCTTCGAGGTAGAGTTCTGCCAGGAGCATTATGGACATATGGTGTCCGCGGCCGGCCAGCGATTCAAAAGTGCTGAGCAGTTTCTGCGGATCTCTTGGTACGCCGCGTCCGAGGTGTATGTAATAGGCCAGCCTGTCGGCGGCGTATGTCTGAACCGGCCGCCAGGCGGATGGGTTGTCCACGATTCTGTGCCAATATGTGATTGCGGCGCGGTCGTTTTCGCTGTTGGAACCGGAGGACTTCGCGATGAGCCAGTCTCCCAGCAGCAGTCCGGCGAAGTAATGTCCATTGGAGGCTAGCGAGGCAAGCCGTCTCTCCGCTTCCTGCGTGTCCTGTAGCGTATGGATTCCCAGCAGCATGGCATACGTGGTCCAGTAGTTGTCATCCGGGGTATTTTCCCGAGTGCCTTGTATCACGCTCAAGGCCGAGGCCATGAGCGCGCCGGCGCGAGCGGGATCTTTTTCGACTCCATTTTTGCCGGAATACGTGAGCACTGCGAGGCGCGCTGCCGCATAAGGATTCCTCGGTGCTCCGGCAATGAGCTGCTCGAGAGAGTAGTAATTGACGTTATCGGGCAGGGACTGCGCGGACGACACATTCTCTCCGATAATAGAGATTGAATTGTACGATGTGCTGGCCGTTCCCGGCTGCTGTTTGTCGATATATGACATCCACAGGGAGACAGCGGTGCCGATTACGATCAGGACCGCGATCAGCAGGATCATTTTCATTGCAGAGATGACGTTCTCGTTTATTGTCCGCACATTTTTGCGTTCTCTGCTGCGTCCTCTGCGGGAGTGCTTGTGCGATCCACTATGACCGGAATGTTCCCGGGATTCCCTTCTGCGGTGATCGGTCTGCGGGGCTGCCGTCTGGGCGGCGGGGGCGCTGGCGTGCTCCTCCAACTGTCTGTTTTTGCGTCTTACGCCGAATTTTGCGAGCAGGCTCACAAAGGCATCGTACATTTCGGCACAGTTTGAAAATCCGGATTTGCCGGAGTAAGTGTCGCTGGCGAACTCAAGTATAGATATCTTGAGCTTTTCGCTTGTTTTCGACGCACACTCGGATTCCTCGGTGATGCGTTCAATGAAATGTGCCGCGGCGATGACGTCGGATTCCATGCGTTCCGGATTTTCTTCGGCGTCGACGGCGGAAGGAATTTTCGCAATGAAGCCTTTGGGCTGGTGTTTCCGAACCATTGCCACCGAATCAAAATCTCCGCAAAACGCAAGTCTGGCTTTGTGCATAGCGCTGAGAGCGTCGAGAATGTCCGCGATCAAAATATCACGGTCTGCGGGGGACATTTTTCCATTTGCTGCATTGATGAACTCCCCGGCAGTATAGTACACCGGCAAATCTCCGGGGCTGCTTTCAATTTCCTCTTTTGACGCGAGTGCGGTTTTAAAATAAGCCGCAGTGACGCCCGGCGAGTATTCGGAACGTATCCAGAATATGCCGTCAGTTGTCCCTGATGCGAAGAATTTCATAACGCACGGTGTCTGCAGCGCAGACATTCGCTTTACAATATTCGGAGCTTCCTCCGGAGTGCACATGGAGTCTGCCGTCAGGACATGAAGTCTGTAGATATGGTTTGTGGTGCCGAAAAACACAGAATAGACTTCGCCGAAGGTATCGCTTCCGGCAAATTTTATAACCGTATGTTTTCCGAGCACAGTGCCGCTTTTCAGCGTTTGCTCCGGACGGCTGGTTGCCGCCGGGCTTACGGGGTTCACCTGTTCATGAGTCATGTCAAAAGGACCCGTGTTTTAGGGTTTTATTTTAACTGAGTTACTGGTCTGCGCCGCAGCATTTTTTGTATTTTTTTCCGCTTCCGCATGGGCACGGGTCGTTGCGCCCGACTTTGGGTATTTGAGTCTTTGCTGTCGAGGACGACGAAGCTGTCTTGCGTTCTGCCATAGCCATGGCTCTGGAGAAGCTGTCCGAACCAGTCGGCTCGCGCGCGGAGGCGGACTGTCTGGGTGCCTGTTCATGAGCGGCGGAATCGCTTCTGTTTGTCATAAGTCTGCGAGATGAAGCGAGGCGCGCCACAAACGTCTGCATGGATTCGAGCGAAGTGGTCGATCTGAAAACAGAAGTCGCTATGTTGAGTTTGATTTTGGCCATGAGCGCTTCGAACATGGTGAACGCTTCGCGTTTGTATTCCACGAGGGGATCCCTTTGGCCGTAGGCGCGCAGGCGCACGGAGTCCCTGAGTTCGTCCATCGAACGCAGGTACTGCTGCCATTCGGTGTCTATTGACCTGAGCAGCACGTACCTTTCCAGGTCGGCAAGGCGCTCCTGATTTTCTACGGAGCATTTGAGTTCGTAAGCGTCCTCTATCTGCTTGAAAATTATCTCGCAGGCCTGCTCGGGATTGCCTTTGCATTCCTTGAGGTCATCCGGTTTAAGGGGGACAGGGAACACGCTTGCCGCCCATTGCGCCAGTTCTTCGGGGCGGGAATCGCGCTCGGTGGGAAGATAGTCCTCGCATTGCGAGAGCACGAGGTCGTGCATGACGTCCAGGACGGTGCCGTGAATATCGTCGCTGGAGAGTATTTCCGAACGGAACGAATAGACGACTTCGCGCTGCTTGTTCATCACGTTGTCGTATTCGAGCGTTCGTTTGCGTATGGAGAAATTCTGCTGTTCAACTTTGCGCTGGGCGGTTTCTATCGAACGGTTGAGCATGCTGTGCTCAATGGGCTCATTCTCCTGATACCCGATTCTGAGCATTAGGTTGGAGATGCGGTTCGAGCCGAATATGCGCATGAGCGAATCTTCGAGCGACACGTAGAAGCGCGACGATCCCGGGTCTCCCTGTCTGGCGCAGCGTCCGCGCAATTGCCTGTCTATTCGTCTTGACTCATGGCGCTCCGAACCTATGACCCTGAGTCCGCACGGCTTCTCAATGAGGAGGTCTCGCAGTGTTTTCTTTTGTCCCGGCGGTGTTTCAGAAAGCGTGATCTGCGATTCTATGAGGTCGCGCGGCATCCACACCACGCCCTCGCCGAGTTTTATGTCAGTGCCGCGTCCTGCCATGTTTGTAGCGATGGTCACAGCGCCCTTTTGTCCTGCGAGGGCGACTATTTCAGCCTCTCTGGCATGGTTTTTTGCATTGAGCACGTTATGCGGGATGCCGGCCCGCGTAAACATTCTTGAGAGAAGTTCGGATGTTTCCACCGCCACCGTTCCGACGAGGACGGGCTGGCCGTTGCGGTGGCACTCCTTGACCTCCTCCGTGATGGCGTTGAACTTTTCACGCTGCGTGCGGTACATAAGATCGTTGGAATCAACGCGTCGGATGGGGCGGTTTGTCGGTATGACGACGACGTCGAGTTTGTAAATGTCGTTGAATTCAGAAGCTTCCGTCTCCGCAGTGCCTGTCATGCCTGCCAGTTTATCGTACATCCTGAAGTAGTTCTGGATGGTGATGGTGGCAAGAGTCTGAGTCTCTCTCTCGATCTGGACGCCTTCTTTGGCTTCGACAGCCTGGTGAAGTCCGTCGGACCAGCGGCGTCCGGGCAGTATGCGGCCTGTGAACTCATCGACAATGAGCACTTTGTTGTCCATGACGACGTAGTCGGTGTCCTTTTCGTAGAGACAGTAGGCTTTGATAAGCTGATCGACGTTCTGTATGCGTTCACTCCTTTCCGCGAACATTGTCTGCAATTCCTGCCGCCGTTTCATTCGTTCCTCATGCGGAAGGCCTTCGGCATCTATGGCCGCCATGGCGGTGACGATGTCGGGGATCACAAACATTTCCGGGTCGGAGGGGTTGAGCTCAGCGCATCCACGGTCCGTCAGCGACGCTTCACGAGTCCTTTCGTCTATTGTGAAGAAAAGCTCTTCCCGGAATTCCCTTGCTTCCTGCTTGTGCATTTCCGTCAGCATCATGCTTTCCACATCCTCGTGGAGTTTGCGTATCTCGGGATTCTCCATCATAGAGAGGAAGCGCTTGCTTTTCGGCATTCCGTGGTATACCTGAAACAGGTATTTCATTGAGTTGTCGCGGTCGTTGCCTTCAATGGCTTTTGCGGCCTTGTCCAGAAGTTCGTCGATTTTCTGGAGCTGCCTTTTGTAAAGACGCTCGACTTTGGGCTGAAGCGTTGAGTACTGATGTGTGGATACGGCAGCCGGGCCTGATATGATAAGCGGGGTTCTGGCTTCGTCGATAAGTATGGAATCAACTTCGTCGATTATGGCGAAATAGTGTCCGCGCTGCACCTGCTCCTGCGGATGCGTGGCCATCCCGTTGTCTCTGAGGTAGTCGAAACCGAATTCCGAGTTTGTTCCGTATGTGATGTCGCATGCATACTGCTCGCGCCGCTGTGCAGGGGTCATGGTATTTTGTATGCATCCCACAGTGAGACCGAGCCAGACGAATATCTGGCCTACCCACTGAGAGTCTCGGAGTGCGAGGTAGTCG
Source organism: uncultured Verrucomicrobiota bacterium (assembly GCA_949285835.1). Lineage (GTDB taxonomy): Bacteria > Verrucomicrobiota > Kiritimatiellia > RFP12 > UBA3636 > CASEAR01. Next base: position 22,234 of record CASEAR010000012.1, read on the forward strand.
TTGACCGTAACAAGGTGGACGTTTTTGCCGGACAAGGCATTCAGGTAGAGCGGGAGCGTGGCTACGAGTGTTTTTCCCTCGCCGGTTTGCATTTCGGCGATTTTGCCTTTGTGCAGCACGATGCCTCCCATGAGCTGCACGTCAAACGGCACCATTTCCCATGTGAGGATGTGTCCGCAGACTTCGAACTGCATCCCGCACATCCGCCGGCAACAGTTTTTGACTACGGCGAACGCCTCGCACATTATGTCGTCGAGAGTTTCGCCTTTCGTAATCCGTTCTTTGAATTCAAGAGTCTTTGCCCTGAGTTGGCTGTCCGTGAGGGACTGGTATTGCCTGTCGAATTCATTTATTGCGGCCACAAACGGCCTGAGCCGTTTTATGTCGCGTGAATTTTTTGTGCCGAAAATTTTTTCAAAGATATTCATTTCATGCCCGAGATATTGTTTGCGCAGAACAAGAACACCGCTCCAGCATGGGAAGACACGGAGCGTTTATACTCAAATCTGGCGTCTACTGTCGTGAACGCAATGTCGGCGGCGATGATATCAGAAAAAAACGCCTCCTGCAACACGGGCGTCCAGCGTTGAGGACCCGATTCCGCAATTTGTTCCGTACTCCCTGGCGTTTCAGCTGCCGGATATAAGCCTGTTCGTCTGGTTTTCCGTCAGCTTCAGTACCAGCGGGACGTCTTTTTTCTGTGTCCGCAGGTTGTTTTAACCGTGGCATGCCGTATAGCGGAAAACAAGCTCTTTCTTCGGCTCTGTTCTGCGTGGGACGACAGGACGGTATGGAGCTTAGCTTCGGTTTACGCGGGTCGGCCGCCGCCGTGGAGGGTCGACGGTCTGTTTGTGGTTTCGAGGCTGGATGCTGATGCGATTGTGCCGATTGACGCCTCCGGGATACCGTACGTCACAATAAACGCTCCGAGCGGAAAGAACGGGGCTTCAGTGATGTTTGATGATGCGCAGGGCGCCCGTTTAGCGCTGGAATACCTCTATGAACTCGGGCACAGGAACATCGCCTATGCGGATTCAAGCTCCCCGGACGACGTGTCGAACCACGTGTCTCTTTCCGTGCGCCGCGAGGCGTATTGCGAATTTATGCGCGGCGCGGGGCTCTCTCCGATGCTTTTTTCGGAACCGAGCACGATGTCGGACCCTGCGGGAGCTCTGCGCCGTATTACCGGCAGCGGTGCAACGGCAGTGCTCACGTACTATCATCATTCGGCGGTAAGGCTGGTGTATGCGGCGGCGGAGGCCGGGGTGAACGTGCCGCTTGATTTATCTGTGGTTTGCTTCAATGATGCGTACGGACTAGACTTCCATGTTCCGTCCATGACTGCGGTGGCGCTGCCGTACAATATGGCGGGGAAAAAAGCGGCTGAAATGATGCTGGGATTTATACGGGGGCCGGCGCCGGCGGAAAGGCATCTGCTGCTGCATGAATCGCTGCATACGCGCGGCAGCACCGCTCCGGTGCGAAATTCGGCCGTTCGCGGGTAATCCGCGGCGGATAAGGAGATATTTGCAGCCGGGTGTTTGCTCCGCAGAGAACAACTGCGACATTCTTTGGGAAGTGTTCTGCGCAAATGCGCGGAACTGATGCTGGCGGATCCTTTCTGATTTAAGTCCTAACTGGTCTTTACAGCTGCCGCCGTCGGGTCTTCGACCGAAAAGTGCGCGAAAAACCGGTTGGAAAACGGCGAGACCGGACGCAGAATCCTGCCATTTGCAAACAGAAACGTTGTGAGTTCCATTGACATATGCCGTGGATTGGGACGATGCAGACGGATGTACTGGAGCGGCGAAACACAGAATCGTTTTCTCAAAAACAGTCGGCAGTTCCACCAGGCGTCGTTCTGCGCAAATGCGCTGCAGATCGGTCTGACATAATCCGGAACTCTGCGGCCGTCAATGCGACCCGCCCCCGCCGCCAGCTGGGCGTAAAAAACGGACTCTGAGCTTCTTCTTTGCATGGAAGACACGCAGAACAGAAGAATCCGGGATGAAGACGGAAATCTGAGCCACGGATACGCATCCGCGGCGCCTGTTTAAGACGCCTCGGCGCAGCGCCGCATAATGCGGAGATTACGGCTTCGCCGCCGGCGGCCGACCCGCGTAAACCGAAGCCAAGCTCCATACCGCCCTGTTGTCCCACGCAGAACAGCGCTGAAGGAACAGCTTGTTTTTCTGCCATACGGCACATATTGCCACGATTAAGGCAACCTGTTAAAAAGGACTCCCTCACATACTGGAGCCGACGTAGGGCCTAGCAAACAGGTATATCCTGCAGATGAAACGCCGAGGAGCGCAGAACAAATTGGTGAACCGGATAAAATGTCTGCGGGTACAGTTCGCGGCCTTCAAATTGAAGATGTGACAGAGAATGAGAACATCTGGTACGTTCTCATGTGATGTTTCCTTCCTGCGTGGATCTTGTTGCAGCTTCCATTTTAGCAGAAAGCGAAGCATCGCTGTTGCTCAGGAATGATCTGCCCGCATGGCGGCAATGCGGCTGCGTCTCTTTGGGGCGTTTTTTTTATGGCTGCAATTCTTCCTTTGTACATGGACGCTGCATTCTGCAACTTTCACTGTGATGTGTGACGCATTGGCGCGGTTGACAAAATGTCGCATTCTGGATAGCATTCCAGACGTAACGCGGTTGACTTTTGTTTCATTTATTTCGGGGGATTGTCATGGGGCAGTCGAATTTTCTGGAAAAGCTGGTTTCGAAAATGAACCGTCTGGATTCAGAAAGTCTCCAGACGCAGTTTTTGAATCTTGTGCATGAACGCGGACTGCTGGAAACGATATTTCAGGCGATACAGGAAGGCGTGATTGTCGTGGCGTCCGACAGCAGCATCTATTACGCCAACCGGGCTGCGGAGACAATGCTGGGTTTTGAGTTTTCCCGTATGCGCGGGCATCCTATTGCGCGTTATATGCCTGACGTGGAATGGGACAAACTCGCCCGGATGGATGAGGACGAATGGACGAAACTTTCACGCAGCGAAATTGAGGTTTTTTATCCCGTTCACAGAATTTTAAGCATGTATGCCGTGCCCATGGACGAGGATCTTGCGGACGGCCCGTGCGTGGTGGCCATTCTGCGGGATGTTACACGGGAGCGGGAGGACGAGGCCGAATTTGTGGAGACGGAGCGGATGCGCGCCGTGCGGATCCTTGCGGCCAGCATAGCGCATGAAATCGGCAATCCGCTGAATGCTCTGGGGATACATCTTCAGTTGCTGGGCAGGGAGGTGAGCGGTCTGCCGGAGGGCGAACGGGAGAGACTTGGCGAGCTGGTGGACATTGCGCGCGGCGAGGTCTCCAGACTCGATCTCATAATCTCCAAGTTTCTCCGCGCTTTGCGTCCGAGCAATCCGGATCTTGTTCCGTGCGATATCACCGAGGTGCTGTCGGAGTCGCTTCAGGTGATGAAGAGCGATATAGAGGAGCACAGGATCAAAGTCTCGGTTAAGCAAAGCTCCTCCATCCCGAAGGTCATGGCGGACGCTCAGCAGATGAAACAGGTCTTTTTCAATGTGATAAAGAATGCCATTCAGGCCATGCACGACAGCGGAACGCTTGAAATTTCGATATCGGCCGACGATCGGGACCTGACTATATCGTTCCGTGATTCCGGATCTGGAATGACCGAGGACGGTTTGAGAAAGATGTTTGAGCCATTCGCTACCAGCAAGGCCAAGGGGAATGGCCTCGGGCTGGCCATTGTGGACCGCATAGTGCGCGATCACGGCGGCAGAATCGACGTGTCGAGCAGATCCGGCGCCGGAACCGTGTTCAGCGTTGTTCTTCCGCTTGCAAACCGGCGTGCAAGAATGCTCGCCCCGACGGATCGGGACCGCGCCCGCGGGGATTCGCACGGAGACTGGAGCCTGCAATGAAATATTCTGTACTTGTGGTGGATGACGAGAGAAACACGCGCGAGGGACTCAGACGGGCCATTCAGCGCGATTATGATGTGTTTGTCGCGGAAGACGCCCGTTCCGCCATGGAAGTGCTTGCGGAGCACCATGTGGACGTCATGCTTTCGGATGTGCGTATGCCAGGCGGCGATGGCCTGAGTCTGCTCAGGGAAGTGCGCGCGAAATACCCTGATGTGGCGTGCATCCTGCTTACGGCGTATGGGAGTGTTGAAACAGCTGTGGAGGCGATGAAGTCCGGCGCGAGCGATTTTCTTACAAAGCCGGTTAATCTCGACCATCTGGACATACTGCTTAAACGTACCATAAGAAACAGGTCTCTTGAGAGTGAAAACCGCGAGCTCAGAAAGCAGCTCGATTCCAAATTCGGACTCGAAAACATAATAGGCGGCTCTCCGGCCATGGAACGCCTTTTCGACGTTATAAAGCAGGTCGCGCCCTCGCAGGCGACAGTGCTCATACAAGGTCCCAGCGGTACTGGCAAGGAGCTTGTCGCCCACGCAATTCACACGCTCAGCCCGCGCGCGTCCGGTCCGTTCGTCGCCGTGCATTGCGCCGCTCTGAGTTCGACTCTGCTGGAAAGCGAGCTTTTCGGGCATGAGAAAGGCGCGTTTACCGGCGCCGTATCCCAGAGGAAGGGGCGTTTTGAAATGGCGGAAGGAGGAACGCTCTTTCTTGACGAGATTTCAGAGATTGAGCCGTCTGTGCAGGTCAAACTTCTGCGGGTACTCGAAGAGCGCTGTTTTGAGAGGGTCGGTGGGGATGAGATGGTGAATGTGGACATCAGAATTGTTTCCGCGACTAACAGGGATCTGCGTAAATACGTGGAGGAAGGCAAGTTTCGTGAGGATCTTTATTACAGGCTTGCCGTCGTCGATATCCGTATGCCTCCGCTCAAGGAACGAACCTCCGACATACCAATGCTGTGCGATTTCTTTATCAGGGAGTTCGCTGGCAAGAATAACAGCCCGGTGACGTCTGTGAGTCCTGCCGCCATAGCTGTGCTGCAGTCCTATTCCTGGCCCGGAAATGTGCGCGAACTGCGAAATACGGTGGAACGCATGGTCGTGTTTGCGAGAGGGAGCGTGCTTGATGTCGACGACGTGCCGCAGGAGATCAGGAATGCGGCGGCGGCAGCATCCTCCTCCGTATCCGCCGCGCCGGCTACGGCGGCCCGGAATGATTCCGGGATGACAGCGCCTGAACCCGGCGGGCATGCCGCCCCCGGTCCGCTGGCTGCCGCCCCCGCAGGAGGGACGGAAGGACGAACGTTGTCGGATATGGAGCGGTCACGAATCCTCGAAGCGCTTGCTTCGTGCGGAGGCAACAGGTCGAAGGCGGCGGAAATGCTCGGAATAAGCCGACGTACGCTGCACCGCAAAATCAACAGTTTCAAGGATGAAGGCATCGTCTCCGAGTGGTTTTGAGGTTCTTCCGGACGGCAGGAAACGGCTGACTTTTACGGTGCCGGGAGCGTCGGACGGCGCGTCATTGCCGGAGGCGGTGCTTGCATTCCTGCCGCGATATTCTCTCCGGGCAGTGGAGGATGCGGCGGAAGCGGGTGCTTTTTTTGTGAACGGCAGGAAGGCAGAGTCCGCAGATACGGTGAGGTCTGGCGATATCATTTCGTATGAAGCCGCACCGGAGGTGGAGCCGGATGTCGACCGGAGGATACGTGTTGTGTATGAGACGGAACGCTATGCGGTAGTCGGCAAATCGGGTAATATGCCATGCCATCCGGCCGGGAAATATTTCAGAAACACGCTATACCGCCTGCTTCTGGATGAGGCCGGTTTTTCTGAAGTGCATTTTGTCAACAGGCTGGACCGCGAGACGTCGGGACTCGTCCTCGTCGCCAAAAACGCGGAATCCGCCTCCATTTTGGGCCGAATGATGGCGGCGGGCAGATTTTCGAAACTGTATATGGCTGCGGCAGAGGGTGAATGGACGTGCGGGGAAGTGCGCGCGGAAGGGCGTATCAGGCTTGTGCGCGGGACTTTGGTACGCAAAAAGAGGGAGTTTTCGACGGATGCGGATGCTGTGGGACAGGAATGCGTGACTTTGTTTCGCCCGCTTTCCGTAAGATCCGGGTATTCTCTGCTGGAAGTTAAGCCGGTTACCGGCCGCCCTCACCAGATACGCGCCACGCTCAAATTCCTTGGGTTCCCGGTGGTGGGAGATAAGCTCTACGGGTTTGATGAGACGATATATGCGCGAATGTGCGGCGATGCCATTACGGAAAGGGATCGTGCTCTCCTGCGGATCGGACGGCAGGCGCTGCATTCGTGGAAGATGTCCTTCCGCGATCCGGATACGGGCAGGGAAATGACTTTTGAGGAACCGCCTCCGGACGATATGTCGGAGCGAGCGCTGGACGTTGCGTTCGCTTAGGCGTACTGCGTTGCTTGGGCATACTGCGCTCATTTTGGTGTGCTGCGTCCGCTTGGCTTTGGCGTAAGTGTAAGCTGCATGTTTATCGGAACCGCGTATTTATGGGACGCTGTATTTTTGCCGTTGGGCGAAAGTAAGGTGTTTTGATGCGTCGGGATGTATTATATTCTCTGCACACGTGGCCTTTCTTTCTCTTTTTTGTTTATACCTGCTTATACCGGTCATAATAGAAGCGTAAACCCGCTTTATTCTTGTTCCGGGGGTCTGCCATGAGGCAGGGAGGATGGAGCCAGTCCAACTGTTCTTTCTCTGCTCTCCGCCGGGTGTTCCATTACATATTGTTTTTTTTCTGCAGTTTTCAGGTCTGCCCGCATGGCGGCAATACGGATGCAGCTCTTGGGGGCATTTCTTTTCATGTCTGCAATCCTTCCTTTTGGGTATGGACGTTACATTCTGCAACTTTGCCGAGGACTAGATATAGGGATTTGATTTGACTTGCGGCAAATGATATGATGTAGAACATGATGTTGAGACGCCGCGGCGGCGATGCCGCGTGCGGAAGAATGCGTGAAACTGTGTAATGGAGAATGCACATGACAAAAGATGAAGCCGACAGAATTTTGAGAGAGCACGGACAAGAGCATCTGCTCCGTTTCTGGGATGTTATTTCCGCGGAGGAGAGGGCCGGTTTGCTTGAGCAGATATCCGGAATAGATTTTGACACCGTCGAAAAGATGAAGAAAATGCTTGCGGATAAAGACAAGCCCGCCGCAGCAGTGCAGGCTGATATGGAGGCCGCTCCGGTGTCCGAGCTTGACGGAGAGGCACGCGACGCAGCGTACCGCGACGGGACGTTCGAGCTGCGCAACGGCCGTGTCGCAGCGCTTGTGGTTGCCGGAGGGCAGGGAACGAGATTGGGTTTCGAGGGGCCGAAGGGGTGTTTCGCTATTGGACCTATAAGCGGTGAGTCCCTGTTTTATTTCCACGCCAGAAAATTGCTGGCTCTTGAACGCAGATGGGGCGCGCCGGTGCCGTTCTACGTTATGACCAGCCAGTCAAACGACGCCGCAACACGCAAGTTTTTCGAAGATAATTCTTACTTCGGCCTGTCAAAGGACAATGTGTTCTTCTTCACTCAGGCTATGTGGCCGGCGCTTGACGCAGCCGGACGCATAATTCTCGACGCTCCGGGACACATTTTCATGGGGCCTGACGGTCATGGCGGGACGCTTTCGGCACTCAAGAAGAGCGGCGCTCTGGACGACATGGTGAAGCGCGGCATCCGGTCCGTGTACTATTTTCAGGTGGACAACCCGATGGTCGACATATGCGATCCGGCGTTCATCGGGTACCACATAAGGAATCTGTCCGACATTTCCGTGAAGGTGTGCGCGAAGCGCGATCCGAACGAAGGACTTGGAGTTGTGGTCACAAGCGGCGGAAAATCAAGGATCGTGGAGTATACGGAACTGACCCCGGAGCAGAAAAATGAACGGAGAGCGGACGGAGAACTGCGGTTTAAGTTCGGCAGCGTCGCCATACATGTCTTCTCAACGGACTTTCTGATTCGCGAGGCGGATGCGGGGCTTCCGATGCACATCGCGCACAAGAAGGTGCCGTTTGTGGACGAGGGCGGCAGCGTGATAAAGCCGGCGTCGCCGAATGCGTTCAAATTTGAAAAGTTCATTTTCGATGCGCTTGCCGACGCAAGGACTACGGTGAATCTCGCTTTTGACAGGCAGCAGGAATTTTCACCGGTCAAAAATGCCGACGGGAGCGATTCTCCTGAGACCTGCAGAAAGGATCTTTCCCGCAAATGGGCGTGGTGGCTGGAGTCGGCTGGCATAGTGATACCGTTCGACCGGTACGGCTATCCGCTGCACAGCATAGAGGTGGATCCGTGTTTTGCAGATTCTCCTTCGGCTATGAAGATCGCAGTCGAGGAGGGACGTGCCAACATCAATCCGCAGGGGGACATCCTGCTGAAGTGCGCCGAATGACGTATCCGGCGCGGCTTTTTGCGGCGTGAATCCGGATGTTGCCGCACCTCCTGACGGGAGGCGCGGCACGCTTTTTCCATGGTTTGCAGATATGACGGATATTGAACTGAGAAACGAACTGAACGACGAACAGTATGAGGCTGTCACCGCGCCGGACGGGCCGCTTCTTATTCTGGCGGCTGCGGGCACCGGCAAGACGCGCACTCTCGTGTACCGCGCCGCGTACCTGATGTCCCGCGGGTACAAACCTTATGAGATGCTGCTTCTCACCTTCACCAACCGCGCGGCTTCGGAAATGCTCGAACGTATCGGCGTACTGTGCGGAGAGGCGATGTCCCAGTTCTGGGGCGGGACTTTCCACCATACGGCCAACATGATTCTGCGCAGATTTGCGGACAGACTGGGGTACACGCCGTCATTTTCCATCCTTGACTCCGAAGACCAGAAATCGCTGACAGGCGCTATAATGAACGGGCTGAATATAAACAGGAAAGACTTCACGAAGCGGGAAGTCATCCTGTCCGCCATCGGGAGCGCAGTGAACCGCGGCATACCGTTCCGGGAGTACATCGAATCGCACGAAAACATGTTCAAATCCCGCGACATACCGGGAATACTCAAGGTCGCGGAGGAATATGCCGTCCGCAAGGCAGAATCCAACGCCATGGATTTCGATGACCTTCTGACGAATGTCCTGAAGCTTCTGGAAAACGAAAGCGATGTACGGGCGTACTATCAGGAGAAGTTCAAGCACGTGTTTGTAGATGAATTTCAGGATACGAACATGCTTCAGGCCAGAATGGTGGATATAATTGCTGAAAAAAACCGGAACATCACCGCCGTAGGTGACGATTTTCAGTGCATATATTCGTGGAGAGGGTCCGATTTCCGCAATATAATGAACTTTCCGGCCCGCTATCCTGATGCCCGCATTGTAAAGCTGGAGAGGAACTACAGGAGCACTCCGCAGATTCTGTCGGTGGCCAACGAGAGCATAAGCAACAATCGGGAACAGTTTGAAAAAAAATTGCGGCCCACGAATGACGATGGGGCGGAGCCCGAGCTGTTCAGGATGTTTTCCGATATTGAACAAGCGCGCAAGGTTTGCGAAATCGTAGAGGACTGCGTCAACGACGGATATCGCCGCAGTGATATTGCGGTGCTTTACCGGGCGCATTTCCACGCCATATCCATACAGACGGCGCTGGCCCGGGCTGGCGTGCAGTTCAGGATAATTTCCGGCCCGGGATTTTACGAACAGGCACACGTCAAAGATCTGATCGCTTTTTTCAGAGCAGCGGTTGCGCCGGATGATTTTTTCGCATTTTCACGGATTCTCTCACTGTTCCCAGGCGTCGGCAGCGCAACTGTGACTAAAATATGGAACAAACTGTCCGGGTCGATCTGTATGACAAGCGATGCGTGCCGGAGCGAGCTGCTCAGCCTGATGCCGTCGAAGGCCAGGCAGATGTGGAGCGCTGTCGATGAGGCTCTCGCCAAATACGCTATTTCGGAGAAGGGGACCGGTTCTTCCGAGCATGTTCTGCTTGCGAGTCTCCTCAATACCTTTTACAGGGACTACCTCAAATCCGCATACGGCGACGGACGCGACCGCGAAGATGATTTGAACGAAGTTGTCTCGGCGGTGGCTCAGAGGGGGGACGTAAGCTTGTTTCTCTCGGATGTAGCGCTGCTGACAAATTATGACAGGCGTGAGGCGGCGAAAGGGAATCCAGATGACATCCTTACCCTGTGTACGGTGCATCAGGCCAAGGGGCTGGAATGGCCTGTAGTGATAATTCCGTGGCTTGTAGACGGCATGTTTCCGTCGTCCCGTGCGCTGGAGGACGGCGATGATTCCGAGGAACGCAGGCTTTTTTATGTGGCTGTGACGCGTGCCAGGAACCGCCTTTACATGCTTGTGCCGCAATGCCGCAGGGCGCCGGATTCCGGTTTCCTGCTGCCATGCGAAGAATCAAGATTTGTTTCAGAGGTGCCAGAAACCCTGTACCGCACGATAGCCGTCGAGACGAACCGCCTGCTGTCCGGCAGCGGATACGGGGAGAGGCGGCCATGGTGGCCGTCGTCCCGTGCGCAGGAACCACGAATCCCGGATACCGGCGGCGGGTGGAGGGGGTTTCCCGGCATCAGCTTACGCAGGTAGACAGGGAACTGCTGCGCTGTCCGTTTGCTGGTGATGTGTTTCAGGAACCGGCGGGATAGCCGCGGTGGCAGTGTGCGCACCGTGCCGCGGTGGAATCTCGCCCATGGTGCTGGCATGCGCGCCGCGATGCGGGTATGGGTGCCGTGATGCGTTTCGCACGGCGCGCGAATGGGGCGTTTTCAGAACCTGTATGTCAGAACCGGTATGAGAGCTGTGTCAGGTATTGACGGTCTGCGGAACATTTCCCGTCCGCCGGGTCGGAGTCGTAGTTGTACACCGCTTTAAAGACTACTGAGAAACTGGCGAAAAGCGGGACGTCCACGCCGCATTCTGCGCTCAGAAGTGATGAGGAGCCGGACTTGAAGGCCAGAGTGGTTTCTCCGGACTGATAAAATGACACGCCTTCAGCGAAGTCCGGTGTCCAGTCTATGCGCTCTGCAATACGCAGTCCGAGGTAGTCGTCGCGTCCGTCGCTGAGTTTTTCCTGTCTGTATGAAAGGCCGGTTTGCAGGGAAAATGAAAATTCATCGGATTTCCACAAGTACCGCCCGATGCCTGTAGATTCCATGAAACGGTACCGTACGTCTGCCTGTGCGTCGTTCAGGCCGCTTGCGTCGAAGTAGATGAAGAATTCTTCCAGAAGGTATTTGAGACTGATGGTGGACTTTATATTTCCGGCAGTTCGTTCATCGGTCTTTGTTCCGTCATCCTGTTCGTTGGTTTGTTCGGCGTATGCGCCGTCCATTGTCCAGCGGAAGTTTATAATCTCGGAGTCGAGATAAGATTCCGCATGTCCGTTGAATGCTTCTGACTCGGTATTTCCGCTGCGCACGTCGTATCCGCCCGCCACGGAGAATGTCCACTTCGATTTGGGTTGTTCCTGGAGCGCCGCCGCATCTTCTGGAGCGGCGTCCTGCGCGTAAATGCTGAAGCAGACTGCGGACAGAAGCGCGGCGGCCGCCGGGGTGATATGTGCAGATTTTCTCATGATTGCTTCCGGAAGTGTGGTCGCCGGCTGTTTTCGAAATTCAGATTCGCCGGAATCTGAAACATCAGGCGGCGTGTGTTTTGAACAGCGGAGAAAAATATCAGAACTGCGTTCCGACAACAAGGATTTAGTTTTTGAGGCCGGATCTTTGCAGACCGTCGCCGCATTTGCCGTATTATGCGTCTCGGTGCGGCATCACG
>CASEAR010000013.1 GCA_949285835.1 uncultured Verrucomicrobiota bacterium
CCTGTGTGGTTGGGTTGGCTTTGAGGATAGCGTTTGCGCACAGACGGCGGTTTTTTTCTTTTGCTTTCCGGAAGGGGCGCGCCGCCCCCCGGGGGGCGGTAGGCGGAGCTCCTCCTTCACGTGCTTGCATCGCTTTTCCCTTCTCTTGGAATGTGCGTCAGTTAATTTTGCACTTTTCATCATCGCGCGTTTTGCCTCTGTGATATTGACTAATGTGAGGCTGTGCGTATATCATTGTACGCGTGTGTTTCGCGTGCGGGCGCTTGCCCCTGAAAGGTAGCATAGATATGGACTTAAAAGCTGCGTACAGAACGATAATGGATGATCATTTTACCCCGGAGATGGAGATTTCTTTCATTGACGGAGAAAAGCGCCAGACTTTGCGTTATGAAAAAGTGTCGTGGGTAATCGACGGTGAGCAGAAGGGCCTCAGATATGGAGAAAATCCGGGGCAGGAGGCTGCGGTATACAAACTCGTAAACGGAAATCTTGTTCTTGGGGACACAGAAACGATTCTTCCGGGGCATTGGCTGGCGTCTGATCCGGAACTGCTCCAATCCGGCAAGCATCCGGGCAAGACAAATCTTACGGATGCGGACAATGCGCTGAACATAATGCGCTACCTGATGGATACTCCGTGCGCCATAATTGTGAAGCATAATAACCCGTGCGGCGTCGCCAGGGCGGAGACGCTTGCCGAGGCATTTGAGAAAGCGTACCGCGCGGACAGGGTTGCTGCGTTCGGCGGGTGTGTGGCGTTCAACCGCGAAGTGGATGTGGATACCGCGAAGGCCGTTGCGGAGAACTATATGGAAGTCGTCGTAGCGCCGGAATTCTCTCCTGGCGTAATGGAGATTTTTGCTGAGAAGAAGAATCTGCGCGTGATGCGCATCAGAAATATGGCTCGGCTGTCTGACTTTGCGGCGAAGCGCTGTGTTGACTTCAAATCACTGATCGACGGCGGAATTGTTGCTCAGATGTCTTTTGTTCCGACAGTCAGGGAGGTGTCCGGCTTCATGCCCGCGGAGTGCGTGCGCAAGGACGGTACCGTGCATCGGATATCGCGTATGCCTACGGCCTCCGAGTATGAGGATCTTCTTTTCGGGTGGCTTGTGGAGTCTGGAGTAACGAGCAATTCGGTGCTGTATGTGAAAGACGGCGTGACGGTTGGCATAGGCACCGGGGAGCAGGATCGTGTGGGCGTGGCTGAGATTGCCAGAGATAAGGCCTACAGGAAGCGTGCGGATCTTATTTGCTGGGACAGGTACGGAGTGGCATACAACGACATGGTGCTGAAGTTCGGAGAAAAGGATGGGGCATCCAAGCGCATGGAGATTGACGAAGAGGTGAATGCGATACGCGGCGGACTTCCTGGGTGCGCGATGGTCTCGGATGCGTTCTTCCCGTTCCGCGATGGCGCTGAGGTTGGAATACGCGAGGGGATCACCTCGATTGTTCAGCCTGGCGGAGCATTGCGCGACTGGGATGTTATCGACTGCTGCAATGAGGCGGGGGTGGCCATGGTGTTTACGGGGCAGCGGTCTTTCAAGCACTGATTTTTGAAGGCATTGTGATGAGCAGATGTATTGAGATCGGGCAAGGTGTTTTTGACGTTGAGATCGCGGCAATGCATGCTGTGCGGGCGTCCATCGATGCGACTTTTGAGCGTGTCGTGAATCTATGCATGGAGACTCTGCGCAACGGCGGGAAGATAGTTGTGACCGGAGTCGGGAAAAATCTTCACATTGCGGAGAAGATTTCCGCCACTTTGGCGAGCACGGGCTCTACAAGTGTTGTGCTGAATCCGTCGCAGGCTATTCACGGCGACCTTGGGATATTGTCCGGCAGGGATATCCTTCTTGCGTTGAGTTATTCCGGTGAATCGGAGGAGATAAAGAACCTGATTCCATCTGTACGGAGGCTTGGAATTCCAATTGTTTCCATGACTGGCAATACGGGAAGCACTCTGGCCGGATTCAGTACGGAGACCTTGTCGGTAAAGGTCCCCAGAGAAGCGTGTCCGTTTAACATTGCACCGACGTCCAGCACTACGGCGACGCTGGCGCTTGGCGATGCCCTGGCCATGGCGCTCATAGACGCCAGCGGTTTCAAGAAGGACGATTTCGCAAAACTTCATCCCGGCGGGGCGATCGGCAGGGCGCTGCTGCTGAAGGCATCGGATATAATGCGGACGGGAGAGCGCGTTGCTGTGGTGAAATGCGGAGTCCTTGTCAAGGAAGTCGTGGTGGAGATGTCCCGTGCCAGAGGCGGCGCCGCCTGCGTCGTTGACGGAGACGGGAGGCTTGTGGGAATATATACGGACGCCGATTTCCGGAGAAATGTGGCGGCTGGTGATTTTGAGGTCTTGAACTCGAAAATAGACGAGGTTATGACAAGAAACCCGGTTTCGGTTTCTCCTGAAACGCTGGCTGTGGATGTGCTCCGGATTGTCGAAAAACGCAAGATAGACGATATTCCAGTTGTCGACGTGAACGGAAAGCTTGCCGGGTCGATAGACATACAAGATCTTCCGAAGTTGAAGGTCGTCTGATGGCGGATTTTTTGCTGATCTGGTTCGATGAATTGAGGTTTCGACGTGTTTGACTCTATAGAATCTGTGGTCGAGGACCTGAAGGCGGGAAAGTGCGTTCTGGTTGTGGACGATGCCGACAGGGAAAATGAAGGCGATGTTATCTGTGCTGGAGAGTTCGCCACATTGGCGAATGTTAACTTTATGGCTACCCATGCGAGGGGGCTGATATGCATGCCCATGTCCGAGGAGATCACCTCACGGCTTGAACTTGAACAGATGGTTGAACACAATACTGACAATCATGAAACGGCGTTTACCGTTTCCATTGATCATATTTCCACGACTACCGGTATTTCTGCGAAGGAGCGTTCAGATACAGCGTTGTGTGCCTCAAGGCCGGATGCGGTGCCCGGTGAGTTCCGGAGACCTGGGCATATGTTCCCTCTCAGGGCACGCCGCGGCGGAGTTCTGCGCAGGGCCGGTCACACGGAGGCTACGGTAGACCTGCTGAATATTGCCGGCATGTATCCTGTAGGGCTGTGCTGCGAGATAATGCGCGATGATGGTACCATGGCGCGTTTGGACGATGTGCGCGCATTTGCCGCTGAGCACGGTCTGAAATTATGTTCTGTGGCGGATATAATAGCTTACCGCGTGAGGACGGAATGTTTTGTGACTTGCGTGGAGGAAGTTGATATGCCCACAAAATGGGGGCATTTCCGGCTTGGAATGTATAAGTCGAAGCTTGACAGCGCGGAACATCTTGCGCTTAAGATGGGCGATTTGTGCGGCGATCCTCCGCTTGTACGGGTACACAGCGAATGTTTTACCGGAGACGTTCTCGGGTCATGTCGGTGCGATTGCGGTGATCAGCTGCATGCGGCAATGCAGATGATTGCAGAAGAGGGGCGGGGAGTTGTTCTGTACATGCGCCAGGAAGGTCGCGGAATAGGCTTGGAGAATAAACTTCATGCGTACAAGCTTCAGGAAGGCGGCATGGATACCGTGGAGGCCAACGTCAGACTCGGATTCGCTCCGGATTTGAGAGACTATGGTATAGGCGCTCAAATACTTCGTTCTCTCGGTCTGGGCCGGATACGTCTTCTCACGAACAATCCGCAGAAGATCAAAGGGTTGGAGGGATACGGACTCAGAGTTGTGGAGCGCGTCCCGATTAAAATAAATCCGACAAGATGGAACGAACGGTATCTTAACGACAAAAAGAACAAGATGGGGCATTTGCTCTGAGATTGTACGGACTGGAGCAGTCAAGGTGGACGTTCGTTTGTTTGACGAGGCTTTTGGTGCGCTTCCTGAAGTTTTGAGGAAGTCAGAGCCGGTTTGTTCTATAATTCTCGGGTCCGGGTGGAATCGTGCTGTTGCAGATTTGAACCCGGTGGCTGAGGTGCTTTATTCCGATATTCCCAATTTCGGCGGCGCGACTGTCATTGGTCATAGCGGGAAGCTGTTGCTTGCGGAAGTACCAGAATCGGGGGCGCATGTTCTGGCATTTTGCGGGCGGCGGCACTACTATGAAGGTGTTTGCTGGGAGAGTGTTGTGATGCCGGTTGTCCTGTCTATGCGATTGGGGATAAAAGACATATTGGCGACAAATGCCGCTGGAAGCGCAAATCCGGATTTTAAGCCAGGAGACGTTGTGGTTATAGAGGACCACCTGAATCTGTTTTGTTCAAATCCGCTGACTGGCTGTCATAATCCCGAGTTCGGACCGAGATTTCCGGATCAATCGAGAGTGTATTCCGTTGAATTGTGCGGGTTGATTGAGCGTGCGGCTGAAAGAGTTTCAGTTGCATTGCACCGCGGGGTCTATGCTTTTTCCGGCGGTCCGGCTTATGAAACACCGGCTGAGATCAGGGCTTACAGGAGTCTGGGAGCAGACGTTGTGGGAATGTCCACGGTGCCGGAGGCAATCGTCGCCAATGCGTGCGGAATTCGATTTGCGGCGTTGAGCTTTGTGAGCAATATGGCATCCGGAATGGGGGATGAAAGGCTTTCAGGAGAAGATGTAATCGCGTGTGCGGAGGCGCATTCCGGTAAAATGGCGGCATTGATTCTGGAGTTTCTGCGTTCTCTCCCTTTTTGCCGTATTGTACGTAAGTAATGTTGATGCGGCTTGGCGGAGGAATCGCGTACTGAAGTTTTTTTGAAAATAGGCGTGTGCGCCGCGCCTCTGCATGGAATCGTATGCGGCGGAGTATGGACGGCTCGCATGGTGTGGTTGTAAAGTTTCAGCCTCTTGCCGTCAAGGTATCTCACCGGACATGAAACATATTGGGCTGAAATATGTTCGTTGCATGTTTGAGCAGAGAGAAGCCTGCATTGAGCGGCAGTTTCTGAATGCCGGGATATTTTGAAGGCCGTGCCGTCCGGTGGAGTTCTGATTCAGGAAATTAAACACATGAGCGGCAACAGGACGTGCAGCGTTATTGTTTGTTAATTGTCTTTTATCTTTGTTTTGCCGTTTTTAAATTAAAACTGCCTTGCGGCGCGTGTGGCAGCGCGCTGACAGGCAAATTCGTCGTTGTGTGGATGGTTTCCTATCGTTGGAACTGATTTTTTTTCTCCGCAGACATCTGACCGTGGCGCCAATCGACGTATGCAGTATCATTTTTCCGTAGGGAGAACATGGCGGCAACTGTATTTTTTGTGCAAAACCATTTCAAACACAGTTTGTTGCTTTTTTTTTATTCTGCGTATGGTACAATTATGGACGTACAGAGGTGTTGTGGACGGCAGGAGGCCGGATGGGTGACGAGAGTTCGAATCTGTATGCGAGTGTTTCAGGCGGGGTATTTGTATGGAAAAAGTTTTGTTTGACACGGACATAGGGAGCGACATAGACGATGCGCTTGCCCTCGGGTATCTGCTTAGTGAGCCGGAATGCAAGCTGATGGGGATTACAACAGTCTCCGGGTGTCCTGAACTCAGGGCGGAAATGGCTTCTGCAATATGCCGCAATGTCGGACGCGGAGATGTGCCCGTACATGTGGGTGCTCCGGAGGCGTTGCTTGTCAGCATGCTTCAAAAAGACGCTCCGCAGGCGCGTATGCTTGGGAATTGGGAACATGACAAATTCGCTCCGGGGAATACCGCCGTGGAATTTATGCGCCGTACAATTCTGGATAATCCTGGAGAGATAACACTTCTGTGCGTTGGGCCTTTCACGAATGCTGCATTGTTGTTTGCTTCGTGTCCGGAGATTCCGGGAATGCTTAAGAGGCTGGTGCTGATGTCCGGACGCTTTGAAAATGGTGGAGATGGGGAGTGGAACGTGATAAACGATCCGCATGCCGGCGCTATTGTGTACGGCAACGGAACCGGGGTCTTCACTAGGCCTCCGGTTCATTTGAGCTGCGGATTGGATGTAACATTGAAGTGCCGTCTTGAGCGCGAGGAATGCCGCCGGCGGATTTCTGGGCACAGGGTACTTGCGCCGGTCGCCGATTTTGCCGAGGTCTGGTTCGAGCATTCGAATGTTGCGACTTTTCATGATCCGCTCAGCGCGGTATGTATTTTCCATCCTGAAGTATGTGAATGGAAGGATACATTTGTCCGTATTTCTCTGGTTCCGCCGACAGCGGGGTACACCGTGTGTGATTGGAGAAATCAGGAAAAGCCGCACCGCATCGCGGCGGGCGTCGATCCGGAGCGGTTCTTTGATATATACTTCAGGAATATATCCAGACTTGATGCATGACAGAGGTATTTTCTTGACATTCTGGCGGCAATAGGCAAATCTAAACGCGATTGATGGCGAGGAGTGCGTTTGCCTTTGGAGATGCGCGAGTGAATAAAAGGATGTTTTCATTATCCGGGCGCAAAGCCCTTGTGACTGGTTCCAGTAGGGGAATCGGCAACGCTGTCGCAGTTGCGCTTGGACGGGCCGGCGCGAGTGTGGT
The DNA here is from genome assembly GCA_949285835.1 of uncultured Verrucomicrobiota bacterium. Classification (GTDB taxonomy): domain Bacteria; phylum Verrucomicrobiota; class Kiritimatiellia; order RFP12; family UBA3636; genus CASEAR01. The sequence continues at coordinate 6,454 of CASEAR010000013.1, forward strand.
CTTCCATGGTGCGTCATACTCTGACGCCCTTGCATCCGCCGTACGGGACGCTGCTTCAGAGGGAATAGAGTGCAGTTACGTGTGCGGTGATCTCTCAGATTCTGCTCAGGTAAGGCGGATTTCTGCCGAGTCCGGCGAGCCGGATATTCTGGTATTGAACGCATCTGTTCAGAAATATGTTTCGGACAGGAACTTCAACTCCGGAGATTTCGAGTCCATGATTGACACGAACCTGAGATCGTGCTTTGAATTTATTAAGGCGCTTGTTCCCGCTATGGCGGCGAAGGGGTGGGGGCGTGTAATTTCCATCGGCAGTGTGAATCAAATGCGTCCCGCGTCTCGGTTGGCCGTGTATGCGTGCATCAAGGCTGCTCAGCATAATTTGATGCTTTCGTGCGCAAAGGAATATGCGGCTGCCGGAATAACGTTCAATACGGTTTCACCGGGGGTTATTGTCACGGATCGCAACAAAGAAGCGCTTTCCAATGAGGATTTTTCTGCCGGGCTCATCGAATGCATTCCTGCGAAAAGATTCGGGAAGCCGGAGGATTGTGCCGGTGTTGCGGTTTTTCTCGCATCGGATTGCGCATCGTATGTGACGGGTGCGAATATTCCGGTCGCAGGCGGGTTTCAGCTGTGACCGGCGATTGACACATAATAAAGCCGAGGGAGGGTCGGTGCTATGAGTAAGATTTCCATTGGAGTGATCAGCGGATTGACCGCAGACGGTTCGAATATTGACAAGGTGGCGGATTTCGGGCTTGGATGCTGTCAGGTGGTTTCCTGGGATAAATCACTTTGTCGGCCTGAGTACGCCAGAATGCAGAAGAAGAAGGCCGAGGACCGCGGGGTGCGGATTTCGGCTTTCTGGGCGGGGTATTCGGGACCTGTGGAATGGAATTTCACGCGTGGTCCTGTTACGCTCGGGCTTGTGCCGGTGGAATATCGATGGAGCAGAATGATAGAGCTCACTGAGTGGGCGGATTTTGCTGCTGAGCTTGGGGCTCCCGCCATAGTTACACATTGCGGATTTCTGCCCGAAAACCTTACAGACCCGGATTTCTTCCGCGTTGCAGAGGCGATATCTTACGTGGCTCGGTTTTGCCGTGACCGTGGAATCGGATTCTGGTTTGAAACCGGGCAGGAGACTCCGGTTACTCTTTTGAGATTTATCGAAAGGATCGGCCTTGACAATCTGGGGATAAATCTGGATCCTGCGAACCTTTTGATGTATGGCAAGGGCAATCCGATCGATGCGCTTGATGTCTTTGGCAAGTATGTGCGTAATGTACACGCCAAGGATGGCAGAACCCCGGTGAATGGCAAAAATCTTGGTCCGGAAGTAAAGGTTGGAGAGGGAATGGTGAGGTATCCTGAGTTTATTCGCAAACTGATCGATTGCGGATTTTCGGGCGACTTGATCATTGAACGCGAGATTTCCGGCGAACAGCAGAGTCGTGATATAATGGACACAGCTGTGTATCTCAAACAATTTCTACCGTGATTTGCGCGGTAAAAAATCATGAACCAAATATACAGAGAGTAAAAAAATGGCAGAAAGTGTTTCTACGAAAATGGATGGGCCCTCGGTGGAATACAAGGGTAAGAAACTTCGCGTGGCGATTATAGGATGCGGCGGAATTGCGCAGACTCACCTTTCCATATACAAGAAGATGCCGGAAGTTGAGATTGTGGCTGGCGTTGATATTCTCCGGGAGCGTCTGGATGTCATGCGCGACAAATGGGGTCTTCCGGAAGAGGCCCTTTTCCTCGACTGGAAAGAAATGCTCAAGGTTATCAAGCCTGATGCTGTGGATGTCTGCACCCCTAATGGTGTGCACTGCGCTCCTGTTGTTGATGCCTGCAATGCCGGATGCCATGCAATAGTTGAGAAACCCATGGCCATGAATCCCGCTGAATGTCAAAAGATGATTGATGCGGCTGAAAAGAACAAAGTTAAGCTGTCTGTTGGTTTTCAGCAGCGCTACCGCGATGTTACTAAGGCACTCATCAAAGCGCGTGATGAAGGCGTGTTCGGCGATATTCTTTTTGTAAAGGTTCACGCCATGCGCCGCCGCGGAATTCCAAACTGGGGCGTTTTCGGTCAGAAGGATAAGCAGGGCGGCGGTCCACTCATCGACATCGGCGTTCACATGCTCGAGGCGGCCTACGAGTTTATGGGCTGTCCGAAGCCGGTCGCCGCTTCTGCCAATGTTTGGACATACATGGGCAACAAGCCGTCCACAACGATCAGTTCATGGCCCGGCTGGGATTGGAAGACATACACAGTGGAAGACCTTGCTGCCGGGCAGATCCGTTTTGAAAACGGCGCAATCCTTCAGATCGAGTCCTCTTTCGCAACGCATGTGAAGGATCACGACAAGCAGGATTGGGAGGCTATCGGAACAAAGGCCGGATGCAATTGGAGTACCGGTGAAATCTTCACCGACTTCCATGACCTCATGGTAAACACTCAGCCAGTCTATATCGGCAACAACGATTGGGAAACGATATTCACCCGCAAGCTTCAAAACTGGGTGGATGGCTGTCTCAAGGGAACCGAGCTGGACGCTTCCGGATATGACGGTCTCGCCGTGCAGAAGATGCTCGACGGAATTTATCGCTCCGCTGCCGCCGGTCACGAAGTGTCGATAGACTGATGTTGCAGTCCGGAATTGTTGCAGAACTGCGTCGGGAGGTGGGTGTTGTGTCCGTCTCCCGGCGCGGACGTTCAGTTTTTCTTGATGTCTAATTGCGGATTCGAAGCGTATGGCGTTCGAGGGCAGATACAAACGTTTATGGAATGGATGGGGTGGCGCTTATCTTGCGCTTCTGCTTCTTTTTGTTGTTTGCGCTGTTTCGAATGAGACCTTCAGAAATCCACAGAATCTCCTTAACATACTTCGTCAGACCTCGTACAGCGGAATTATTGCGCTTGGGATGACGTTTATAATCATCGGCGGAGGCATAGATCTTTCCGTCGGGTCGCTGTTTGCGTTTTGCGGTGTTGTTACTGTACTGGCCGCAAATTCTGCATCTTCGCATGGCATTGGAGACTCACAGGTCTTTGCGGCCGGAGCGGCAGTGTCGCTTTTGTCTGGTGCATTGTGTGGAGCTGTAAACGGGGCATTGGTTGTCGTCGGCAGGCTTCCTCCGTTTATCGCTACGCTTGGTACTTATTCCGTTTTCAGATCGCTTTCGCTTTATATGGCGGATTCCGGCACCTTGACAACCGTAAATCCATATTTTGAGCGGTTTGGAGGGGCTGTCTTTGCCGGGCTTCCCATTCCGGTGTGGTTCTTGATTTGTATAGCAGCTGTTTTCGACTGTGTTCTGTCTCTTACTCCGTACGGCAGGCATTTGTTGGCGACCGGGGCTGGGGAGAGGGTCGCCATTTTTTCAGGGGTGCGCACTCGCTCTGTCCGATTTGTGTCGTATGTTCTGACAGGAGTTTGCGCGGGCATTGCGTCCTTGCTTTTTATCGGGCGGCTCGGTTCCGTGAGCTCTTCAAACGCAGGTATGCTTTATGAACTTGACGCGATTGCTGCGGTAATTATCGGCGGGGCTTCCATGGCTGGAGGCCGGGGTACATTGCGCGGTACGCTGGCCGGAGTGCTTGTCCTCGGCATAGTGTCGAACATTCTTGATCTGTGGGGGGTAGACGTTTCCCTGCAGGGGACAGTCAAGGGGCTTGTTATAATTGTATCCGTACTTGTTCAGAGAAAGGGTGTCAAATGAAAATTCTCAGTTTTCTGATGGTGGTGGTGTGTTCTGCGCTGGCTCTGGCGTTTTGTACGTCGTGCTCCGGGAATGCGGAAGGGAAGGCGGATAAAGAGCTTTCAAAGACGGTAAAGATCGGTATTTCGATACCGAGTGCGGATCATGGATGGACGGGCGGTGTCGTTTTCTGGGCCAAGAAAGCACAGGAAGAGCTTTCGAAGGCGAATCCGGATGTAAGGTTTCTTCTTTCCACTTCAAAAGATGCTGCAGATCAGGTGTCCGGTATTGAAAACATGCTTGTACAGGGAATATCTGTGCTTGTCGTTCTCCCGCATGAACCGGCTCCGCTCACGCCGATCTGCCGTAAGGCGTCTGAGTCTGGGGTAAAAGTTGTCGTGGTGGATCGTGGGCTTTCGGAAAAAGTAGAAACACTTTCTGTTGTCGGCGACAATTCTGGATTTGGAAGAGTGGCTGCGGAACAGATTGTGAAAGCTATCGGAGAGTCCGGGAAGATTGCCATTATGCAGGGAGTGCTGTGCCAGGTGAATACGGACCGCGTTGAGGCCTTCAAAAATGCTGTGAAGGCTTTCCCGAATGTAGAAATTATTGAGGACGGCGTGTCCAATTGGAGTACCGAACAGGGACTCAAACTCATGGAGAATTATATTCAGAAAAATCGGGTCATAGATGCGGTATGGGCGGGAGATGACGATGTGCTGCTTGGAGCTCTCAAGGCGTACGAAGAGTCCGGCCGGTCTGATGTTAAAATCATGATAGGCGGCGGTGGGAGCAAGGCCGTAATCAAGATGATTATTGACGGCAATCCCATCGTAACTCAGACGGTTACATATCCCCCGAGAATGATATATACGGCTGCCGAGAAAGCCGTGGATATCGCTCGCGGAGCGACGCCGGAAAATAGTGTTCTTGTCGTACCTGCGGAGGTAATTGATATCTCAAATGCGGAGGAAAATTATTTTCCGGAGTCCGCATACTGATAGACTCTCATGTTCGGGCAGTGACTGTTTTGCACCCGATGCTGTGGCATCGGGTGAGGTGAAGTTCTCGCCTCGTTTGCGCGCAGTTTAATCCCATCGTTTGTGCGGCGTGCTGGTGACAAGCATTCGAACCTTCCTCTTCGAGGATCTTTTCAGGCATGTTCCCGACGATTTTTTTTGACTCCTTGCGTTCATCGCGGCAGGTATATGCAAAGTCTGAGTTCCTGCGGTGGATGTATACAGCGTATTATGGATGGACAGCTGTATCTTTCAAGAATGCCGTGCCCATGCAGGATGGATAAGCGTGTCGGGAAGCAGGTCTCGCAGTTGAATCCACAGGCCTTTGTGCATGGAAGAATGCACGATTGCGTTGCGCCTTTTATCTCAAGCCGTGTATTATCGGGACGCCCGGTGTCCAAGACGGATTTTATGCGATGGATTGGGCGCGTATGAGAGTGTCTTGTTTTCAGGGGCATTTAAGTGCAGAAATTACTTTTGTCTCTGTGTGGATGATGGAGGTTTTTGAACATTACCGGCGCGATTTACGATCACAAAGTCAAGGCGTTTCGACTTTTGACGAAGAATAAACCGCGTCCATCTCAGGATATCAATCAGTACATCGACTTCCTGTTGTTTTAAACAGTCTTAAGTCATATTCCGGTGCGGCATTGCTTTGCATGATGTTGTACGGTGAAGTTTTTACGATGGTGTAATTCAGCCATGGATCGGGTAATCGCATCGCAAAAAAGGTAAGCTTTTAGCGGTATTACATTTTTTTGTAAGCGAGTTTCCTCGTTTTATCGTGTATAAGTACCGTTGGCGGCAATGTGTATGGATAAAATTCCTTTTGACTTTTCTTTAGGAATTGCCGCTGTTTATGCCAGGTATAAACGCTACGTTTTGTGACGTTCAAATTTGACGCTATCAATCGAATTTTCTTGATTATTTTTGTTCCCCCATAATATAATTCGCACATATTCAGGATCGCGCGATATGTGGGGCGGTGCTGTCTGTTGCTGTCGTGCAAAAGCAGAGGAGTAAACTAATGTTAACATGGTCTGTTGATACTGTTCCAGATGAGCTCGTTCCGGCTCTCAGAATTTTGAGCGAACATTATGCTGTCATGGAAGGCGATTCACCGAATCTTGTCTTTCGTAAATCAAATTCTGACGGTGGAATGTATTGCGCAGTCCATCGCGGTGACGATGGGAGATTTCTTATAGAGTATTCGTCTGTGGCTGCTGCAATGAGGGCTGCAGGATCGGCACTGTGCGGTTTGGAGTGTCGTGAAAGCACCCCATTTGAAAAACTTGGGGTGATGCTTGATTGTTCCAGAAACCGCGTTATGAAAGTCGAACATATCAAGTTCTGGCTTCGGTGCATGGCGCTTAGCGGATGCAACTTGCTCATGTTGTACACGGAAGACACATACAGGCTGGACGGTTATCCGTTCTTCTGTCTTTTGAGGGGCGCATATTCAGCGGAAGATATTCGTGAAATAGACGACTATGCATACGCTCTGGGTATAGAAGTTCGCGGATGTATACAGACGCTCGGGCATATGGAGCAGGCGCTGAAATGGCCCGATATGTGGAGTATTCGAGATATGCCCGATATTCTTTTGGCGGACGAGCCGGGAACATATGATCTGATAGAAAAAATGATGGAATTCTGGTCCGGCGCTCTGCGGTCCAGAAAGATACATGTTGGAATGGATGAGACAAACGGGGTTGGGCGGGGTAACTTCTTTGACAAGCATGGTCAGCAGGCGCCGTTTGAGATTTATGGACGGCATTTGTCAAAAGTAAAAGACATTTGTTTGAAATATGGTCTTTCGCCTGAAATCTGGTCTGATATGTTTTTCGCATACGCCAGTTCCAAGAAATCGCACCGAGACCCTGACTGCGAGTTTTCGCAGGATGTTGTGAAGTGTATACCGGAAGGAGTCAAGCTCTGGTATTGGGACTACTATCACGATGATTCCTCCTACTATGAGAAGATGATAGAGAAACACAGGGAACTCTGGAAAGGAGGATTGTCAATGGCGTCCGGTATTCTGACTTGGGACCGGGCATGGTGCGACACGGTTAACAGCCGCAAGATCAACGCAGCCTGTATAAACGCATGCCGGAAGACGAATGTCGAAGAGGTATTGTTTACAATGTGGGGCGACAATGGGGGGTTTTGTATTCCGGACTCGGCGCTTCCGCAGTTGGCGTATGCGTGCGAATTGGCGTTCGATACGGAGGAGGATGAAGCTGACGAGTGTGCTTCGGTGCGTGTGGACGCCCTTTTCGGCATGAATTATGATGTGTTTATGTCTGTCGGAGAGTTGGACTCCCCCGTAGAGGGGGGCGACGGGGAGCCGTCGGTCGGTGTGATTTCAATGAATCTAATATGGGACGATCCTTTTTACGCTTTGATGCAGCACGGGCTGCTTAGCGAATCACAGACGTCGCTTGATAGGCTGATAAAGAAATATAGGGGAATTTCGGACGTTATCAGGGCATATGACAATGCGGATAACGATCTACGGCTTCGGACAGTGGACGCTTTTCTTGATTTTTTAAGGAGATATATTTTGTTTGGCAAGGAGTTCAGGCGTTCGTACAAAGAGCGCGACTGCGAGGCCTTGAGCAGGCTGAAGGATGCGGCGCTTCCGGATCTGATAAAGTGCCTGGAACGGTATGCCGACCTGTATCGCAAGGAATGGCTCTCAACATCAAGTGCGTTTGGGCTTGATGTTTGGGAAAGGAGGACTGGCGCCACCTTCATGCGGCTTCATGAGGCGGCCATTCGCATTGGAGAATTTCTTGACGGGGTGCGTGATGGAATTGAGGAACTGGATGAGATAAATGCATATCCAATCCCGCCGCATACGGTGAGATCTGTTTGGAATATGTATCCGTCAAAGTAGGTTCAGTTCTTTGTCCTGCATCGGAAGAGCAGATCGTGTGCGCTTCCTGATGCACAAGTGAGGTGTCGGTTCGCATGGTGCGGCGCGTGTTTTTGACGTTCTTCGATGTTGTTTTACAAAACCGGCCGCTGGTTTTAGTCTCTTTTTTTAAGACAGTCTGGAGGATGTAATGTCACTGTTGAGAAGGTGCCTCAACGCAGTTTGTTTCTTTTCTTCGTTTATTTCGGTTTTTTCTGCTGACATTCTGCCGACGCTGGTTTTGGATGACGAGGAAGAATCCAGAGTGGAGGCGGTCAAAACAGTGAGTCCGGCCAATGCGGCCTCAGTGCCCGAGACGGGTGAAGATGCGGAGCCCGGATCATCGGAGATTCACGAAAAATCGGTTTCGGAAACAGAACTTGCGGAGGCTGCAGTCTGCGGTGCAGTGGAGTATCTGAAGAAACTGTCTTCTGCAGATGTTGAAGGGTTTGTGATTCCTCCTGTTCGTCATCGTGTTGTCGTGGGATATGAGAACAAGATGCTTCGATACTCCGAGCAAATGGTAAATGTTCCAGTATATGAGACGGTTGAGGAGTATAGGAATGTGTCCATCGGAGAGTCGACTGATGCGGCAAAAGTTCGTCGTAAGGTCAAGGTGAAGAAAATTGCAGGCTATAAAAAGGAAAAGAAACTGGTACGTGACAATAACGGTCCCGTAGAACAAATGACAAAAGTTCCGAAGTTTGGTCCTGGCGGGCCGGACGAATGGCGGCCAATGCTCATAGGATGGAACGCAATGGCGGTTTACGCGCTGGTGTGCGCTGGAACCCCATATGCTGATGAGGCTGTGTGCAAGCCGCTCGATGCTCTCAAGAATCTGTTTGCACAGTATGGCTATCCCGATGGTACGTGGGATCTGGCGTGGACGGCTGCAGCCTTTTCCGCCGTTGATAATGAGGAATGCCGGCGAATGGCTGGTGAAATGGTCGGAAAACTTGTCGACGGGCAGATTATGGAAGGTCCGTGCAAAGGGCTTTGGGGGCCGGACTGCATAAATACTGAACTTTTGGCTGCAATGATGCGCAAGCAGACCGAGTATTCTGACTTTTACATGAAAGTCAAAGAACGCTTCGATGAAAAGAAGCGGGATTCAGATGCCAGAAAGATGGATGAGGCGGTCGCTGCACTTCAGCAGTTTGAGAAGCTCATGAAGCGCGTGAGTATGATCTGTCCGGAAGCGTGGGACGATTCTCTCTTTGTTGCTAAACGTGATAAGGACGGGGTGGCGCCGCCTCTGAATATTGCGAACAGCTTTTCATACTGCGCCAATCAGTGTTCTGCAGACATCGGAAGTACTGCGGCAGCGGTGTACGCACTTCAGATTGCACTGCGGGAGAAGACGGCTCCGGCTGAAACTTGGAGACCGAAAGACGAAAAAGGCAGGCCCATGACACCGCCCCGACGCACTTCTGATGCTGTCAAGGCTGTGATTTCGGCGCTTGTGGCTTCCCAGAATTCTACAGGCGGATGGACCGAGATGAATATGCATCAGCCTGTTTCGGATTTCGATAAGATTCCAGGCATTGACGGCGTTCCAATAGGCGTGCGGACGTTCCCTGCGCTGGATTCTCCTCAGACGGGAACAAGCAGCGCTGAAGCCTATTCGTGCTTTACATGTTATGCGCAGGCTGCCGGCGTCTCAGGACTGAATTCAATTGCCAAACGTGTGATCGCAGCAAATTCTCTGCTGCAGAAGACGGCGTCAAAAGGGCTTAATGAAGTGGACGGAGGCTTCGTTCCTCCATACGATTTCTGTTTCTATATCAGTAATGCTGTCGATCTGGGCAAACCGGAGTATGATGTGGTATCACGTGAGGACCTGGTGCGGTTCCTGGCGGAAAATCAGAATGCGGACGGCTCATGGGGCGGGGACAAACCTGCCAGAAAGTTAATAATGCCGTCAAGTGTACGGGAACGCACAAAAGTCCTTCCCGCGTATATTGGCGATAAGGGAAAGACAGACGGATTCGACAGAGGGAAACCGTTTGTGCGCGTGGGCAAGGAGGCGGAATCCCGTCAGAAATACATGACGCGTTACTACTCGTATCAGCTTAAGCCTCTGAGGACAATATTTGCTCTGCTTGCTCTTACTTCAGAATCGGAATGGCAGAAGGAGTGACGCACTGTACGGCGGTATGACGTTTGTCTAGCGGCCGATTTTCACGCGTATGTCGTGGAGCGGCCGCGCCGTGCGGTTGCTCTGTTCCGCCGCAGGTACGAAGTTCGGGTGTGCTTTGAACATTTCAAGCGGTGTTATGAGGTCGTCGGACGTGTTGTACGTGCGGTCCGGCCCGGCACTGATAAGCACCGGGATGCCGTTTGTCCTGTCGTAGAAATACGGGCGGCCCCATCCGTCGCGGCATATATTGCTTATGTACGGACCGTTCCACTTGGATTTGCCCGGATTGGAGATAAGGGACAGCAGTCCGCCGTCGGAATATGAGGGATATTCGCCGGTGTCTATCTTGTAATGAGCCAGAGCAGCAGCATATACCTCCAGATCGTTTATTGTAAGCATAAGTTTGTTCTGTTTGCGCCTTTCCGGCGACACCCGGTTTTTCTGCGAGGTTTGAAGCAGCACCATGCCTACGGCCATCATGACTGCCAGTATGAAAAATAAAATCGAAGGTTTCCTCAGTGCCTTGGCGTCAAAAACAGGTTGAAGTTTGGCGGATGCGGACTCCGTCTCCCTGCGTATACGTTTTAACGCCTCGCGTTTTGCACTTTTATCGGCAGACGAATATCCCCAGGGGGGGCGTACCGTTCTGCCGCACTTCGGACAAGCCATCTTTTCCGGGGGCCATGCAAATTCAGCTGCGCAGTACGGACACCGGCACACGACACCGTCTTTTACCGGGAAAAAGCTTTTATGGGTCGACATTGACGAGTTCCATAGAATCCATGTTGATTCTTCTGTAGAAGCAGTTTCGTGCGTCGCCTTTTTCGTTTGAAGTATGGCATATCCCATTCACCCGTCCGTCAGGACTTGGGATTGGTCGTACTTTGTAGAGCAGCGAGTTCTGTTCGCAGTTTACGAATGCTTCAACCAGTTCGAACCGGTGTCCTGATGTGGCGCCTTTCTCCCACATTTCCAGGCGTGAAGTGCTCCAGAGTACCAGCTTCCGTGTTTTGAAGGCTTCCTGCATTGCGGCTTCGTTTGTATACGCTACGAGGATAACTTCCCCGGTGTCGGCATTCTGGACGGCTACCGGCACACATCCCGCAGCCGCGGAAAGTTTTGCAAAATCAAGAGAAAGCTCTGTATTTTCCTCGATATCTGTATTCATCTCAGCCTCTGTACCGATAGTAGTCGGCAAATATTTCTGTCAGTAACAATGCGAATTTGCAAGCGCAAAGCGACAGGAAAAGCACAAACACGAATCGCCATATTCTGGACAGAGTGTGAGCTACGCTGTGTTTTATGGGAAATATCCAGAGCCATTTTACGATTTCGTGACCGCAGTTGCCGCACCTGACATTTCGCATGCCACCGGGGATATAACTCATCCACCTGAGTTGAGGCATTTTCCAGAACTCGTTTCTTCCGCAGTACGGGCATTTCATTTTTTAATACCGTCTTGACGTCAAACACCACGATAAAGTTACACTGCGTCCCAGCAGATGGTGGCGAAAAGATCTTCTACTGTTTCAGGTCTGCGTATCATTGCCGCTGAACCATCCGTCCTCATCAGCCATTCTGCGGATCTGAGTTTGCCGTTGTAGTTGAATCCCATGGCATGTCCATGCGCTCCAGCATCGTGTATGACGACAATGTCTCCGGGGCTTAGTTCCGGAAGCATACGGTCGATTGCGAATTTGTCATTGTTTTCGCACAGAGATCCGGTTACATCGTACTTCACCGAAGGTGTGTCGGATTCTTTTCCCAGCACGGAGATGTGGTGGTACGCTCCGTATATTGCCGGGCGCATGAGATTGGCCATGCAGGCGTCAAGTCCCGCGTATGTCTTGTACGTCTTCTTAATATGGCGAACCCTTGATACAAGCCATCCGTATGGCCCAGTGATCATGCGTCCGCACTCCATGTATATTTTGGGCATTGGTATGCCGTTTGATTCAAGATATTTCCGGCAGGCGCCGCGGATTCCGGAAGAGACGACCTTGATGTCGACTGGGTTTTGTTCCGGTTTGTAGGGTATGCCGATCCCTCCGCCCAGATTCACGAATTCGAAAGATATGCCCAGCGAAGAGGACAGTTCTGCCACCAGTTCCAGCATTATTACGGCGGTCTCTACGAAATATCCGGCATCAAGTTCATTTGAAGCCACCATCGTGTGTATGCCGAACCGGCGTACGCCCTTTCGCTTGAGTATGGAGTATCCCTCGAACATCTGTTCTCTGGTGAATCCATATTTGGCTTCCGTCGGGTTGCCGATGATGACGTTCCCTTTTTTTGCCTTCCCCGGATTAAATCTGCAGGACACAAGCTCGGGAAGGCGTCCGCATGCTCTTTCCACGGAATATATGTGCGTGATATCGTCCAGATTTATGATGGCGCCAAGTTTCATGGCCTTGATGAATTCCTCATCCGGAGTGTCGTTGGAAGTAAACATTATCGATTCCCCGGTGAGTCCGACACGCTCCGCCATAATCATTTCCGGCAAGGAACTGCAGTCTGCACCAAGACCCTCTGCGGCAAGTATTTTCAAAATGTTCGGATTCGGAGATGCTTTTACGGCAAAATAATTCCTGAATCCGGGATTCCATGAAAATGCTTCTATCTGAGTCTTTGCGGCGTTTCTGATGCCTTCCTCGCTGTAGATGTAAAAAGGCGTTGGTGTGGTTTTTTCAATTTCTTCTACAAAGTCTCTGGAAAACGGTATGGTTTTTGTGTTCATAGTCCGTATAGTTTATCACATGCTGTGCATCAATGGAATGACTTTAGTCAAGCCGCAGTTGTTCATAGTTATGGACACCAAGCCCAAAAATGGAAAAACCCCATTGGTCAAATTCAAGGACACCGAACGGGGACTTTCTTTCTATCATGAAAGGGCATGAAAACTATGGCCAACCAGACATTCTCGGATAT
>CASEAR010000014.1 GCA_949285835.1 uncultured Verrucomicrobiota bacterium
TATTCATCTTCCGAAATCCTGATGACAGACGCATCCTCCATCCAGCACGTGATATTCACGCATTTTTCCGGCATCGTTGAAAAGTCTCCGGTAACGGAGAAGAACGGCGACGCCGCAAGCCTTCGCCTGAGACTGTCTTTCAGACCGTCTGCCGGACTTGTTTCGAACTCACCGCCGGGAACACGAAGTATACGGCCTGTCGCCAAGTCAACCATCCGTATCCGCTTTGAGTCAAGAAAAGACGAAGAACGGAATCTCCCCACCGAGATCGGCTCCGTAACAACCACGCCCTCAAAGGCCTCCGTGTCAACAGGTCTTTCGCACACAATCCGGTAGGCGTTGTGCGAAGAAGTTCCGGAAAAAACGGAGAGACATCCCGCGCAAAGAAAGGATGAAAGGAGCGTCAGCGCAAATATCCGAGTATTCATAACGGCCTCATTTTTCGTCACGCAGCAGAATGGACGGTCTGTCGCGTATTTTTTCAGCGGTCTCCATGAGGAGTTCCGAAGTTCTGTTCAAATTGTAAAGCGTTTCCTCTATGGAAACATTGCCGTTGTTCAATAAAGCGTTTATCGCAGCGACGGCTTCACCGGCTTCGGAACCGAGTCTTCCGATCTGAGCCTCTTTTATCTCTGCGTTCAGGTGGCTGACAGCCTCGCTCACGCTGGCGACCGTACCCGTCACGTCGGCTTGCGCGATCTGGCCCATAATTAAACGAAAAGCATCGCTCAGTGCGGTGCCTATACCCGGAGCAGAAGGTATGTAGCGATACTTGGGCGTCCATGGAACCGGCAAAGTATCGGGACGATGCCTTGCATAGTCAATTTCCAGATACATCATGCCGGTAATCCCCTGTGTTTTTACAAATACGCGCAATCCGTCGTAAAATCTTTCCCTGATTTTGCCGGTATTCACGGATTCATCCGAAAAATCGCTCTCCACCGAAAAAACAATACGCGCATATCTTATAGCCCTGCGCCACTCCGCGGACATCTCCAAACTGCGCTCTTCCGGTTTGTACGTCGGCCATACAAAAGAGACGGACTTCACATGCCCTACGGGAATTCCTTTGTACTTCACGGGAGCACCAACGTCCAGCCCCTGTGCAGACTCCTCTATGTAGGTCTCGTAAAGTATTTCACTTTTATTGAAAGCGCCAACACCAACCGCTATGACAATCAAGACGGCCAGAGCAATCGAAAGAAATACAAATACGCCTATTTTTGTGTAATTTACATTTTTTGACGCCATATCAACGTCCCTTTTGTGAATTTCCCCTGTTGAAAAAAGCGGCTACTTCCGGATGAACGGATCTGTCTCTCAGGCTCTCCGGGCTTCCTTCATCAAGTATTCCTCCTGTCTTCTTGTCCAGGAAAATGGCCCGATCTGCAATCGAAAAAATGCTCGCAAGCTCATGCGACACCATTACCACCGACGTACCGTACTTGCCGCGAATCGAAAGTATGAGCCGGTCAAGCGCATCGGAAGTAACCGGATCCAGCCCGGCCGACGGCTCGTCCAGAAAAAGAATTTTCGGATCCAATGCTATCGCTCTGGCTATTGCCGCTCTTTTCTGCATTCCTCCGCTTATCTCGGACGGGAAATAGTGCGCATATTCCAGCAACCCGACGGAATCCAGCTTCATTTCCGCACAAATTACCGCCAAATCATGCGGAAGGTCCGTAAATTCGCGGATTGGGAGCAGGACATTTTCGAGAAGCGTCATCGCACCGAAAAGCGCACCGGACTGAAACATCACGCCGATTCTTCGCAGCACATTATCACGCTCCTCTTCCGACCCGGGATTCTGAGCATCGGCAAATACCCGATCTCCGAACAATATTCTGCCGGAAAGCGGAGGAAGCAGGCCGATCAGATGACGAAGCAGAGTGCTCTTACCGCATCCCGACGAACCCAACAGCACAACTATTTCTCCGGTACCAACCGAAAAATTCAAATTGCGCAGAATGACCTTGCCGTCGTACCCGACCGAAAGATTCTCAACACGCAAAACTGACGAACTATGCTCCATTCAAATCCCCAGACAAAAGAATACTACCGCAAAAATCCCGTCCGCAAACGCCACCGCCACGATGGCGCTTACAACTGCGCTCGTGACCGACCGCCCGACAGCATCGGCGCCAAATCCTGTCTGAAACCCTCTGAAGCACCCGACCGCAGCCACTATTACGCCGAAAACTGCCGCTTTGAAAAGGCTTCCCAGAAAATCCGATGCACCCACGAACGAAACCGCATGCATACAGTAAGATCTGAAGGAGTATCCGAGGGAAATCACAACAAACGAGCCTCCTGCAACACCGCACAAATCCGCAAAAACCGACAGCATCGGCAGCGCGGCGGCAGATGCGAGTATCCTTGGAACCACAAGATAGCGCACAGGATTTATCCCCATGGTTTTCAGCGCGCTTATCTCCTCGTTCACCATCATCGTCCCGATCTCCGCAGCAAACGATGACGACGTACGCCCCGCCATCACTATAGCCGCGACAAGAGTTCCCAGTTCGCGTATTATTGAGATGCCTATGAGATTGGCCACATAGATTTCCGCACCAAACATCCCGAGAGGAATCGCCGACTGAAAAGCCAGAATCAGCCCCAGAAGAAATGAAATAAGAGCCACCACCGGAACTGCATCCGCCGCAGAAGCCTCAAACACGCGCATGAATTCACGCCGGGACAAACTGCCGAAATGAAGCAGCGCATCCGTGCAGTGAAAAACGGATTCACCGGTAAAATTCAAAATCCCGCGTATGCCCGCCGCACCGGAAGCCGTCATTCGGCCAACCGATTCAAAAAAACCCGGACGCGGCGGAACCTGGAGAACCGCCGATTTCTTTTTCCCGGCAAAAGAATCCAATTCCTTCGTCATTTCCGGTCCGGCACCGACCACACGATATTTATCGGACAGCCCGGAAACCATCGCCAATCCGGCGGAATCGTAGAAATCCACCGAAGACACATCCACCTCGTGTACAATCTGCGTGTCCGCGGGGAAGGCTTTAATCACCTGCGAATAAATCCCCGGAACCGTGTCCGCATCAAGACTCCCGGAAAGTATGACCCTATTACCATCGACCCTGAATCCGTCTGCCATCACCGCACCATCAGTCCGCGCAAATTGAAATCACTGCCCCATGGCCAACACCCGAAGCCTCGACTCAGACAGACGCCTGACGTCTTCGTACACGCTCACGCCGTGCGTATCCATTGAGACTACCGCCGGGAGTCCGTCCACAACAAGCGACCACATGGCCTCAGTCGCGCCGAACTCTTCAAGGAAATGGCACCCTTCCACACTGCGTATGCACTTCGCAATGAGCGCCGCCGCGCCGCCAACCGCCTGAAGATACACGCATCCGAACTCGCCGCATGCATCAAGAGTTCGTTTCCCCAATCCGCCCTTACCGATGACTACGCGAACTCCATGAGACTTTATAACCTCAGACATGTACGGTTCCTCACGCATCGACGTCGTCGGGCCGGCCGCAACAACGCGCCATCCGGACTTGCACGACACGTCCCTCACCATTACCGGACCGCAGTGAAAAACAGCCCCGCAGTGCAAGTCAACAGGTAAAGGGTTCCCCTCTGCCAGATACTTGTGAAGCCTGTCCCTGCCGGTATACACAAGCCCGCTCACGGCGACTTCGTCACCCGCCTTCAGAGACCTCACGTCTTCTTCCGTAAACGGATATGCCAGAGTACGCATAAAAACCTCCGGCGGCTATTCCGCGAACCCAAGTGGAGGACGCAGAATCCGCAGAATCTCCGCCGGTTCCTCCGCCGCTGCATCCGGTTCCTCCAAAACCGGACTTACCGCCGCCGGTTCAACGGCCGCATCCTCATCCGGCTCCACCGCATCCTCCTGCCCGGAAGGCGAATTTCCGCCGGAAAAAACTGACACCAGAAGAAGCACCCCGACCACTGCCGCCGCCGCAATGCCGATAACCCTGTATTTCTTCGCCATTACGCCTTCTACAGAATCGTCCGATTCCTTTTCAGATGAAAACAGCCCCATCACATAAGCAACGGCCCTAGCGAACCAATCCGAAACACGTCCGGCAACGCCCGGCACTGTCTCACCATTCAACACTCCGCCGAGAAGCTTTTTTCCTGGTCTGGCAGGTTCCGGCCCGACCTCCGGCTCCTCCGGAGGCGGATCGACCGGCTCAAACAAAGGATAAACAAACGGCTTGACCGGTACACCCGTCGGCTGCGGCGCACTCCTCATAGTCACGGGCTCCGGTTTGTAGTCAAAAACGCGGGGCTTTTCTGGCGCGCGCGAAGCCTCCCCCGCCTCGGCGGCAGCTCTGCGCCGGACTTCCTCACTGGTAAGCATCGGATCGGGGGAACCCGCAGGTTTCGCAGGCATCGCCGCTATCACGAAATTTTTCTGCACAGGGTTCGAGACCGTTGGCTGCTGGGCGCGCGCAGTCCCGCCCGAATTTGCGCCATCATGCGCGAAAAGAGATTCCATTCTGTTATCCGGCACAGAAGTTTCCGGCTTTACATCTCTTACGCGCTCGGTTCCCTGCGCCGTTTCGGACTGCCCTGCGCGGTCCGACAGCACCTGCGCTTTCGGCGGCGTCTGGGTCATCCCCTCCGGACACACCCTCGACAATGCGCCGCTCTCCTTATCGATAATTTCCAGAGAGACCATGGGCGCGTCAACCTTACTGTTTCCCGCCGCGCTGTATTCCCGCACAAGCGGCTCCGGATCAAGCCCGACAAATTCGGCGAACAGCTTTATAAATCCGCGCCCGTAAATTGGAGCGGGAAATCTGTGAAAATCGTTTTCCTCAATTTCCTTCACCATCTGCGAGACCATCTTCGTCCCCTGAGCCACCTGGTCCACCGAATACCCGGCCGCCAGCCTCGCTTCCCTGAGCTTCTCTCCCAAACCCATTGAAAACCTCCTCAAACTTCCCCGGAAGTATCCTCTAAATCCGCATCCGCGTCAACAAACGAGTTCTCCAGCGTGGTACGCAGGAGCTCGCGCCCGCTCGCGGTCTGCGCGCTGATGCATCCCTTCTCCTCCAGCGCGTCGATTATACGCGCCGCCCGATTGTATCCGATACGGAGCCGGCGCTGCAGGAAAGACGTCGAAACATTGCCTCCGCCGGCGAATGCCTCAAGCGCCTTGCGCATGAGCTGCGTCTCCTCATCTTCGTCAGAGGAGTCCTCTTCTCCGCTGTCGCCGCCGGAATCGCCGTCGTCGTCAGTCTTAACTTTATTGAGGCGATCCTGCATGTCCGGATCGTACTCCGGCTCCGCCTGATTTGTCAACCAGTTTACAATGGCGTCCACCTCTTTGTCGGAAATCCAGACTCCCTGTGCGCGGGAAATCGTCCCGTTCGTCGGATTGCTGAAAAGCATGTCGCCCATACCGATCAGGCGTTCCGCTCCGGGTGTGTCGAGAATCGTACGGCTGTCCACGGACTGTACGACCTTGAAAGCGATACGTGCCGGAAAATTCGCCTTTATCATACCCGTAATTACATCGACCGACGGCCTTTGCGTAGCAATGATCATGTGTATGCCGGAGGCGCGGGACAGTTGCGCAAGTTTGATGATGCGCTGCTCCACATCGGCCCGGCCATCCATCATTAAATCGGCCATTTCATCGATTACCACCACGATATAGGGAAGCGTTTTGGGGATTGTCTCATCCTCGTCATCCCCCTCCCCGAACATCGTAGTCTGAGTCATTCTGCTGTTGAACGCCACAATATTGCGAACATTTACGCGGCGGAACAGTTTAAGCCGCTTGTTCATCTCGGCGATTGCCCAATTCAGTGCCGCCACTGCGCACTTTACGTTTGTTATTATCGGGGCGGAAAGGTGCGGAAGCCCCTGATACTGCGTAAATTCAACCAGCTTCGGATCAACCATGACGAACCGCAGGCGCTCTGGCGTCCTGCACATAAGAAGACCGCCCAGAATCGCGTTCAGGCACACGGATTTGCCTGATCCCGTCGTTCCGGCCACAAGCATATGAGGCATCTTGGCCAAATCCGCCAGCATCGGCTCTCCTGACAAATCAACCCCGAGCAGCATAGGCAGAGCCATCTTTTCTGTGGCGGCAGCCCATTCTCTGGACTCCGCCACCTCTCGCATGCTTACCACTCTGCGGTTCTTGTTCGGCACCTCTATACCCATGGCGTTCAGTCCGGGAATCGGGCAGAGCATACGCATGCTCTTTGCCCTCAGCGCCATCTGAATGTCGTTCGCATAAGTACTCACCTTGTCGACGCGCACGCCCTGAGGGGGACGAAGTTCATATCTGGTGATAACCGGACCGCTCACCACATTCGTCACCTCGGCGTCGATATTAAACTGGCGCAGCGTGTCCTCAATTATGCGGCTTTTTTCCTTTATCTCCTCTTCGTCCACGCCATCGTCTCCGCGCTTGACCGGATCAAGCAAGCTCGTCGGTGGGAGAACAAACGAACCGCCGTCCCCATCAGCACGCGGCGCATCACGCTGCAACGACGGCTCGGAAACCTGCTCTCGCGGCACATGCCGATTGGCAGCTGCAGACTGTTCGGGAACCGGCTTTGCCGCGTGCCTGCGCGCGGCCGATATTCGCTCCGGAGGCGGTTCCGCCGGCGCCAGAACGCCCCGTGGGGCGTCCGCGTCCTGTCTCTGCCCATGCACATTCGCCTGCGGAAGCGCAATATCTGCCTCTCCCTCGCTCCGTTTGAGCATACCAAAGGGCTTCAGGCGAGCAAAAAAAGCACCGGCGGCCGCGAACGAGCGCCGCAGCCGCCCCGGCTCCGGCTCATAAAGGCGCTCATCCCTCCGCGAAAACAGCACCGTAATGTTCGAAGGCCCCACGAACATAACAAGCGCCCCCGCCAGCGGGATGCAGAATGCCGCTGCAGTACCCCACGTACCGAGCCAAGGTCTAACGCAGAGGTCGCAGAGTAGCATTCCCAAAGCGCCGCCTGAATTCGGACTGATATTAAGGCCGTCCGCAGACATCCACTCGTGAAACGCCGGGGCGCAGAGCTGAAGGAACGGACAGACAGTAACGACAACGATCGCCGCATACAAAAAACGCAGTCTGTACATGCGCCGGAAGATCAAAAAAAAAGAAATAAAAAAAGCAACCAGAACCAGCACCCACGCGCCGAAACCGAACGTCATGTAAAGCCAGTACGAATGAACGGCTCCAACTGTGCCGAACCAGTTCATCCCGACGGCGCCCGTACCTGAGCAGTTGCGGGAGATATCGGTCCACCTGTAGGAAATAAGACCCAATAACGCGAACACGCACCACAAAAAGAGCAAAAGGCCCCAGAGAGCCGACCCCACAGCGTTGGAACCCGCGGCAGAGCGTGCGCCCTTCGCATCCTCAACCGGATCTTTTTTCAGCTTCGCCATCCATCCCCCGCATCATCACTTCTTGTGCGGCGAGGCCGCGTTCCGCGAAAGGAGAGGCCTGCGCAGCATATGCTCGTACATTTCCATGTAGGACTTGGCGCAAACTTCATGGGTGAACCGTGCCCCGCCTTCCCTCATAACCCGACGAATCTCCATTTCACGCTTGGCAGCGTCAAGCCCGTAAAAACGCATCGCCTCGTCAATGCCCCACGCAAGCGCATTTGAGTCGTAGTCCCTGAACACAAAACCGTTGCCGGTTGACCTGCCGGCATCCATGTGCTCCACGGTGTCATGAAGCCCTCCGGTGTCATGCACGACAGGAAGCGAACCGTACAGTACGCCGATCATCTGCGGCAGTCCGCACGGTTCGAACAGCGACGGCATGAGGACGAAATCCGACCCCGCATACCCAAGAGACGAGAGCGCTTCGTTGAAGTTGCACACCGCCACGCGATTATGGATACCGTGAAAGTTCACAATATCGTTGAAAACCCTCTGGTAAGAACCATTGGCAACTATCACTATCTGAAGCTTCTCCTTCCAGTACTTGGAGACCGTCCGGTACATGATGTCCGACAAAAGCTGACACCCCTTCTGCACAGGATCAAGCCTGGAGGGCCAGAAAAACACCGGAGCGGACGCGTCAACGTCCAGAGAAAGCCTCTCCTGAAGAGCAAGTTTTGCCGTACGCTTGCCCTCCGCATGTGATTCGGGACCGTACTTCATCGGAATGTTCGCATCCCGATCCGGACGGGATGAAGGATCCGGCGCGTTCAATATGCCCTCCGCGCATCCGGCCTCAAATTTTGCGCACATCTCGCTTCTGATCTGCGGAGGAACAAACGAATGTCTGCCGTCCACCACCTCTCTGAGAAACGTCGGACTCACCGTGTTTATGTAGTGTGAAGCGAAAATTCCACTCGCAAGCATATCCACAGGATTGGTGGAGCGCGTTTCCTCATAATTGTACGGAACGCGCATAAAGTAGAGGTTCTGCCAGAATTCAGCCGCGTCGATACCGGTGTTCTCTATGCGTTCGAGCGTCACTTCCTGAGTATGTATGTTGTGTACGGTGAACAGACACGGAATGCCGAGGCGCCTGGCCTCCGCGGGAATAAGCCCTGTCATCCAGTCGTTGCAATGTATGAGATCCGGTCGGACCGTCGGTATGATGTTGTTTATTACCTCGCGTTCAAACGCCAGCGCGAGCTTTGGATTGTCTTCGCTGTACGAACTGTACACCGTGTCCCTGTAGTAGAAAACCCGGTCCTGAGCCAGATGTATTCTGGAGTTTGGAAGCACTGACTTGTATACCATCAGTTCATTCTCTATCAGATTCCCCACATCCACATGAAACATCTTCCTGTAGTGCGGAAGAGCGACGTGCACATCGGCCCCGAGATTGAAGAGCGCGCTCACAAGCGACGCAGACACGTCGGCAAGACCGCCCGCCTTCGCCGTCATCTTGTTCGCCATGTTTCCCATGCCCGAAGGGAGATATGTTATCTCGGGCGTAACTATAAGAATCCTCGGATTTTTGACTTTCGGAGTCTTTCTGTTCTCCTGCTTCATGATGTACCGCCTCTCTTCTTTGATGGAAATCAAGCGCCGCAGCCGGTGCTGTACTACTCTGCCCAGACAACGTAACCGGGAATCAGTCCTCTCCATGCATCGCCGTGAGGCAGCACTCTGGCAGAATACGCATATGAACCCACCGCCTCGCAAGTAAAATCGCATTCGTACACGTACGCATTGCCGCTGCGTCCGGTGTTGCGCATGATAACTGTACGACCGTCAGACTGTTTGGAATACTCTCCGGACACACGGGCACAGTAAAACTCCACGTCTACATCCTCCGGCGCCAAATCTCCCAGCGAGACTTCGCACCGGAATCTGTATGTGTCGCCAACCAGACTGTTGGACAAATCCCCCTCTGCGCGCGGATACGTCACCGAGACGCCGCCCCAGCCATTGCACAGGCGGCATCTGTTCTTCATACACTCCTTTACCTGCTGGAAATCCGACTTGCTTAGATCGTTGTACGCCGCGATAGCCGGCTTGTACGAACCGTTCAAGTAGTCCGAAACCATTCTGGTGCTTGAAAAACTGCGAAGCGCCATTTTCATGGACGCCTTCATCATGAAAATCCACCTCACAGGCAGCTCCCCGTGTGGACGATCGTAGAACGCAGGTATTATCTCCGTTTCAAGCAATCCGTAAAGCGACTGCGCATCGGATTTGTCCTGATACGACACATCTGCAAACTCCTCTCCATTGCCGATTGCCCATCCGCACTCTCTGGAATATCCTTCCGGCCACCATCCATCCAGCGACGAAACATGTATCGCACCATTCACGCACGCTTTCATGCCGGACGTGCCTGAAGCCTCGTTCGGACGCCGCGGCGTATTCAGCCACACATCCACACCGCGCACGAGCCTCCGCGCCATGTGCATGTCGTAGTCCTCCAAAAACACAATCTTCCCCCGTACCTCGGGATCTTTTGAGAACTCAAATATCTGCTTGATCAGCTCCTTGCCCTCGCCGTCAGCCGGATGAGCCTTGCCGGCAAACACTATCTGCACCGGCTTGCCAGGAATGTTGAGAATCCTCTTCAAACGCTCTTTGTCCGTAAGCAGCAGAGTGCCGCGCTTGTATGTCGCAAAACGCCGTGCAAAGCCGATTGTCAGGGCGTCTTTGTCGAATACTCCGCGGGCCCACGTCAAATCATCCGGAGAAGCATTATTGCGGGTGAGGGTTCTCTCCAGATGCTCTCGCACTGTGCGTATCAGGTGGGCCCTGGCAGACTCATGCACCCGCCAGAGCTCTTCGTCCGGTATCATGTCAATCTTATCCACCTGCGTCTTGCTCAGCATGTGCAGAGACCAGTCCGGACCCAGATATTTTGAGACCAGCACGCTGTTCTCGGAGGAAATCCAGGTCGGCACGTGAATGCCGTTGGTAACATGTCCGATGGGAATCTCTTCCACTGGAAAATCGCGCCACAAGTGCTGCCACATATGCCGTTCCACAACACCGTGGAGTTTCGCCACACCGTTGTTGAACTGCGAACAGTTCAGCCCCAGTATCGTCATGGAAAATTCCTGCGCAGAAACATCCCCCGGAGCAACGCCCATGTTTTTGACGACCTCAGCCGGAATGCCGCCCTCGGCTTCGATCGCCTTCAAATGCGGGTAAAGCAGATCCATTCCGAAAGTCTCATTACCGGCGGGAACCGGCGTGTGCGTCGTAAAAACGCTGGTACGGCGGACAAACTCGCGGGCTTCGTCGAACCGGAGTCCGTACTTGCGCATTATCGTCGCCATTCGCTCTACACCCAGAAAAGCCGCATGCCCTTCGTTCATATGGCTGACTTTTACTTCGTACCCCATGGCGTCGAGAGCCCTCAAGCCGCCGAGCCCAAGGAGTATTTCCTGACGAAGACGATTCAATTTATCGCCGCCGTAAAGCCGTCCTGTGACCCACCGCAGCTCCGGAGGATTCTCCGGCACGTTGGTGTCAAGCAGAAACAGGGGAACACGGCCGACGTCCAGCCTCCACACCGCCGCGTGCATATTCCCATCCGGCAGCGGTACCGTGACATGCACCTGATTGCCGTTGACGTCTAGAGCCCTGCGCACCGGCAGATCGTGAACGTCATTTTTGGGATAACGCTCCTGCTGATAGCCGGAACCGTCAAGGTACTGTTCAAAATACCCTTCGTCATACAATATTCCAATCCCGCACAGCGGAATGTCCAGGTCCGACGCAGATTTCAAATGGTCGCCTGCCAGTATTCCGAGCCCTCCGGAGTATATGTGAATGCTCTCGTGCAGGCCGAATTCCATGGAGAAGTACGCAATGCACTTGCGCACACCCGATGCATCCGGCCCGTATTCAGAAGTCCTCACCTCCTTGTTGAACTGCTCCTCCACTGCGTGAACATGCGCCAGAAAAGACGCGTCCTGAGACAAATCAACAAGCCGATCCTGCCCTATTCGCGACAAAAGCGCCACCGGATTGTATTTCACATCGCGAAACAGCGACGGATTCATTCTGCGGAACAATGTCGACGCATCAAGATTCCATGACCACCAGACGTTGCCCGCCAGCTCCATAACAAAACTGAGATTCTCCGGCATCTTCGGAGACACCGTAAAGTTCTTAAACTCTATCATACTCTTCTTTCCATGTTCAAAATAAATCCCGCCGGTATGCGCCGGGAAACGCTCTTCGATACTAGCAGAAATCTGTTTTGTACGCAAGACAAGCGCAAAGAGATCGGACTTTAAGCCTGAATGTCCACGTAAAGCGGCATTCCTGAACATACACCGGAAGCGGCAGCACATGCCGTGCGACCCAAATCGGCACAAAAATGCAGGACCGCAAGGCCTGACAAAACGCGCCATTTTCCAACACTTGTACCCGATGTCAGACCACGCACGGAGAAACAGCGCCGGAGGTCATGGCAAAACACCAAGCTGCAGCACTTCACGGTGGCAAACCCGTAGGAATAAGTCGTGAGACATTCAGGCAGATGCCGCGGATACACTGCAAAACATACAGGAGCTTTGTTCCGCATTCCTGCAGGAAAGCCGCGGAATCTCTATTATTCACAGTGTTTTGCGTGGCAGGTCCGCTTCACACCCCCGTCCGGCCGTGTCAGAATGAGTAAATTCGGACATACAACGCGGGCATGTTCCACCGGTGAGCAATCAGATTCACCGCTGAATCAAGAAAAGAATCCGTGTGCAGACAATTCGCCTCGCGGCGTACCGCGCGGACAAAAATGCGTGACGCAGAAAATCACTCCCGGAACTGATGTGACATGCGCCTGCATTATACAAAGGAGACTACATCGTCCGCCACGAACAGAACTAACCTGCACCTTACGCACACCCTCAGATAATACTGCAAGCAAAAAGAAAGGCGTGACCCCGATGATTTCCGCTGGAGGCACCGCCAAGCGCCCGGGAGAAAACACACCGGAGACACGCCCAAAGCATGTCTGCAACGCATCTCCCTCCCTGTGAAATATTTGGCGGTTTTCCGGCGGAGATACAACCCGAATCGCACTCCCGAAGAACAATTCCTCCGCACCCGGCCGTGCGATTAAATACGCGCCCAATGTAGCATAAACGAGAGTAGGCTGTCACTTAAAATATTCAAGTCAGACAAAAGTTGAAAAGTGCAAAATTAAATGACGCACATTCCAAGAGGAGGGAAAAGCGATGCAAGCACGTGAAGGAGGAGCTCCGCCTACCGCCCCCCGGGGGGCGGCGCGCCCCTTCCGGAAAGCAAAAGAAAAAAACCGCCGTCTGTGCGCAAACGCTATCCTCAAAGCCAACCCAACCACACAGG
>CASEAR010000015.1 GCA_949285835.1 uncultured Verrucomicrobiota bacterium
GTCGGGAAGGATATCCGAGAATGTCTGGTTGGCCATAGTTTTCATGCCCTTTCATGATAGAAAGAAAGTCCCCGTTCGGTGTCCTTGAATTTGACCAATGGGGTTTTTCCATTTTTGGGCTTGGTGTCCATAACTATGAACAACTGCGTGAGGGCGCCGTATCTTGACACGCGGTGCGCTATGTTGCTAGTATAACCGCATGGACTTTAACGACAATTCGGACAAGCGCGTGCTGCTCAACCGCTACAAGAGCAGGCTGCCGCAGAAGCTGGAGATTCAGGCGATCGTCCGGCGCTTGTCGTCTGCAGACGTTTCGAAGCGTGTTTTCCTTGATATAGGAATGCCTAACCCTCTGATGTGCTCTCTGCTGCGTGAACGCGGAGGGGTTTGGGTGTCGCTGGCCCGTTCGCCCGAAGCCGCAGAGGAGGCGTCGCACGTGCTGGGCGAGAGCGTCGGCTGCCTCGGAGAGAATGGCGAGATACCGTACGACAACGGCAAGTTCGACGGTGTTGTCGTCTCCTCCGACATGCTTCCTGCGATGAAGTCTCCCGGAAATTTTATCCGAGAGTGCCACAGAGTGCTTTCCGGCGGCGGGAGGCTTCTGATGGGAATGCAGAACCGCAAGTCTGCGAGTATCATAAATGCGGTCAGGAGGCGGGCCGCGGCACGGACAAAGGGCGGTTCTCCGATTTCCGCGTCTTATACGGACAAGGATATTTTCAAGCTGTTCACAGACGGGTTTGATGTCGTTGAAGTGGACACTTATTCGCGTTTTTTTACTGAACTCGTGAGAATACACGAATATATGCTGAGGCTGTACGGAATGAGCGAAGCCGAAATTGATTCGCGTCTGCGCAAACTGTACTGGCTGTCCGGTCAGCTTGATATGTTCTGTATCGGGACGCGCGGATATCTCAATTTGGTCGACGCGCGCAAACGCCGTTGGCGTGAGCGCACGGCGCCGGTGCTTTCGGACGGGCGCAGCATTCACGAGGCTGTGCTCACACAGGGTTGATTCCGGCGCGTAACTGTGGAGCTGACCGCGGGTCTGCAGCGTCTGAACCTGTGTCTGCTGTTATGCCGGGTGGGGTTTTGTATGCGTGGTGGAAAGTTTTTCGGGCGCACGGTTATTGTGCTGTTTTCGTTGTGCGCGGCGGTGCTTGTTCTGGCGAAAGTCAGGGCTGTATTCTTTCTTCCGGAAGTGGAGGTTCCGATCTTTCTGTATGATAAGATTCGGAAGACCGCCGACGGCAAGTACACGGTCACTCCGGATTTGTTCTACAAGCAGATGTCCGATCTGGCGTCCTTCGGCTACCGCACAGTTTCCCCGGCCAGGGTAATTGCGTACAAGAACTGGGGATTCCCGCTTCCGCGCAATCCAATGATGATTACTTTTGACCGCGGCGGACGCGAAACGCTCATGCTGGCGCATCCGATTCTTAAAAGCCTTGAAATGACCGCTGTGGTGAACCTTGCCACGACCTACATATCCGATTCGCCTGATTCCGTCCGGACCGTCAACGGGGAGGAGATGCTGTCCTGGGACGAAGTCCGCAATTTCATGGAAGAAGGCACGTTCATATTCGGCGGACACACGCGAAATATGGTGGATCTGACCGTGGACGTAAAGCCGTTCAACGAAATACGGGCGTCGCGTTCCG
This sequence comes from uncultured Verrucomicrobiota bacterium, assembly GCA_949285835.1. Lineage (GTDB taxonomy): Bacteria > Verrucomicrobiota > Kiritimatiellia > RFP12 > UBA3636 > CASEAR01. The sequence goes on from CASEAR010000015.1 coordinate 1,662, forward strand.
ACATCAAAAAGCGCACAGGCCTGAGATCGTGCATTTTCAGTTATCCTTTCGGGAAATTTGACGAAAGCATCAAAAAGGACGCCGCAGAGGCGAAGATAAAATTTGCCATGGGCTACGGGGACCGGGTGGCATCGGTCGGCGCGGGGACTGATCTTCTGGACATGCCGCGCATCAGGGTGCCCGGAGGGCGTGTGGCCTTTTCGGTTCGTGTTGTGGTGGTTCGCGGAGCCGACGAATGCGTGGAGATCCACGTGTCGCAGCCTCTTGGTCCCAGATTCCCTCTGGCCGTGATGGCATATCAGACGGGAGATCCGGATCCCGTGGCGGATGTTTCTGTGGAGGAGCTTTCGCAGGAGCCGGAGTGCATAGCGGTCCTTCCGAGCGGCTTGAGGTTCCCGATTACGGTAGACATTCTTGACGGCACACGGCTGCTGCTCTACACCTCGTCGATTTTCCCGAAGTATTCGGTTGAGTACGCAGATTACGCATCTGCGCCATCCGGCGGAGACGGGGGTGCGCCGGAGGAATCCGGGACTGAAGAGGCGGATGTCGATTTGGGACTCGACCTGGACTCCCTCTGACGCGCGTCTCCCCGGGAGCGTGCATTTTGCGGCAGAGTCAGCACACTGCCGCGCCGTTGCGTATATCAGTATTCACAGACTCGGAGCTGTGCGTACCCGAGTATGCACATGCGGCGGCGTCCCGGCGCTCTGTATGCGGCCTGCAAAAGGGCGGATTCTGTAAAAAAGCTGAAATCGAGGGTATTTTCCGGTTTTCACGTGTTTGGCATGTTTTTTGCTGCATTATGCGGACGGATTGCTGTCACAAGGCAGTAAACGAAAGAATAAACGTGGAGAAAAGAAATGAACCGCTTCTTGTTTTTGATGCTTGCTTTTTTAACATTCGCAGTGCTCGGGCATGCTCAGGATACGTCCGTTACCAACAGCGTGACGGCTACAAATGCAGTCGAGGGGGCCGAGGAGGCTGCGCAGGTTTTGGAGAGCGAACCCAGTACGGTGGAAAAAAGCTCTCTCGACAGCTGGATTACCTACATACGGCAGGGCGGCCGGACAATGATATTTATAGGGCTGCTCTCTGTGCTGGGGCTGGGGTGTTTTCTTGAGCGCGTGGTCAATCTCCGCCGCAGCAGGATTGTTCCCGACGGGTTTTCCGCGGAAGTTATACGTTTGTGGAAGGACGACGATTTTGACGCGATAAGAAAACTGTGCCTGGAGCATCGCAGCGTGCTCGGGAATGTGGTCGAGACGATGCTCGAATATCGCGGGAGCAAGGATTATCAGGCGGTAAAAATGTTTGCGGAAGACAAGGCCGGGCGTGAGCTGAGGCTGGAGAACCGCAAGGCGGCCATGCTCGCGACGGTAGCCACCATTGCTCCGCTCCTCGGACTTTTCGGTACAGTTGTAGGCCTTCTCGGCGCGTTCGGCACTGTGGCGGCCGTTGGGGAAATGGGCGATCCGAGCATACTTGCGGACGACATTGGCAAGGCGCTGATAACGACGGTTGCGGGGCTGGCCGTGTCCATGCCTGCGTTGTTCGTGTATCAGCTGATAAAGAACAAGCTCAACCTTTACGCGGTTATTCTCGAGGAAGAGGTGAATGACCTTGTCAACCGTCTGTTTGTACAGATCGCGAACTGAGGCCGGTGCGGAGGTTTAAAGATGTCAATAAGGTATGATGAGGAAGAGTCTGTCGATGTGCAGATGACCCCGCTGATCGACTGCGTGTTCCTTCTTCTTATATTTTTCCTCGTTTCTTCGCAGATGAAAAAGATAGAAAAGGAACTGCCGATTACGCTTCCGAAAGCAAACGTGACGGTGGATGTCAAGGCCACCCCGGATCTGGTGACGGTAAGCGTGGACAAGTACGGTGAGTTTTATGTGAATTCCCAGAAAGTCGGTTCTGAAGGGCTGAGGTCTGCCCTGCACAAGGCAAGGGGAACAAACCCGGACAGGCGCATAAGAGTGTCCGGCGATATGTATGCGCCGTTCAGAAGCATAGTCCAGGTGCTGGATACGTGTCAGGGCGAGGGCCTCAATGTAGTCGGAATAAACATAGATCCGAAACGTTGACCGATTGGAGCGTCTATGCAGGATTCTTCAAAAGAAAAAATCGCAGGCGGGGCGGATACGATGCTGTTTGCCGAGGAACTCCGTCGCAGAGAGCGCCGGGAGAAGCGCGCGGCTCCGTTCTGGCAGACGATGTCATTCCTCCTGCACATCATAATGTTCGGGCTGCTTGTGTACTTCACACCGCTTCGGGAAATCGTTATTCCGGAGGAGAAGCCGCGCGAGTCCAGCCTTTCCAATCTTACTGCAGAGCAGATAGAACGGATGTCTGAAAACGTGTTGGAAATCCGCAGGAACGAGATCGCCCAGCAGCTGGAGGAACTCCAGACAATGCTGCACAACATGGAGTTCATGCGCAACGAGATACTCAAAGACTACGATGAGCTTGTGAAGCACGAATCACAGTCCGCCGCGAAGGATATGGCGCAGCTTTTTGCCGACGTCATCACCAAGCAGGAGGAGGCTGTAAAGTGGCAGGAGGATTCTCTCAAGAATATTGAGACAGACAACCGCAACAAGGCGGCCGACCTCAATAATGCGGCCAATATCAAAAAACTCAGCGCAAGTATGGAAAAAAGCCGCGAAACGCTTGAGAAAGCATCTGACGCACAGGGTGTTTCGGAGAATCTTCTCGACGTTGTATCCAGCCGGGCTCAATTCCTCGGCATGAGTCAGACGTCGCAGGCCGCGGCAAAGGCCAGAGAAACTCAGATAGAGATAAATGAGCTCCAGCGCGAGGTAAACAGTGCTGCGGATTCTTCTCGGTTTACTATGTATAATCTGGTTTCCAACGAGGAACGCATACAGCCGGCGAAGGACAAGGCCGACAGCGCCAAAAAGAAATTTGATTCCGCATCCGCGGAGTTGGATAAGCGCAAGAAGGAGTACGAGGAGGCCGACCGTCGGAAGAAACAGGCCGACAAGGAACTGGCCGATGCAAAGAAAAGCGCGGATTCCGCTGTCAAACAGGAAAAAGACGCGGCGAATGCCCTCAACAAAGAGCGCAATGTCCCCAAAGACAAACAGAATCCGGAGCGTATAGCCGCAGCTGAAAAAAAACTTGCTGGCGCCCGGGATCTCGTAAAGAAAACCGGGACGGAAAGGTCTTCTGCGGAAAAAGCGCGCAATCAGGCGGATTCCGATCTGCGCAAGGTCTCAGGCACGAAGTCTTCCGCCGAAAGGGCGCTGTCTTCTGCAAAGCGGGAGCGTGAAAATGCGGAGAGATATCTGAAGTCCGTCCTTGATTCCAAAGCGTCGTCCACGGAGAAGATACGCGGCGCTGCGGACAGCCTGAAGAAACAGGAGACGGAAGCCATCAAAATGCAGAAGGCGATCCTGGAACAGGTGAAATTGCTCGCGGTCAAGGCGGCGGAGGAAGAAGCGGTAATAGTCAGAAAGTCAGTGGATGAGTTTCGTGAGAACCCCGAAACGCTGGTTGACTATTCTTCCCTTGATCTTGCGGATGCGTACGCCAAGGCAAAAGACCTTGAGAACGAAATTTCAGAGCGTTACAGGGATATAAAAGCCGCCGGGCTGGCGATGCTCACTCAGACGTCCCTTGAGGCGGCGGAGAAACTCACCGATGTGGCCAAACCGGTTCGTCCCGACTTCGACGCCGGACTGCTGCGTTCCGATCCGCGCACAGAAGCCGACTTCCTCAGGAAAAAGGAGGAGATGGCGAATGTGGTGAGCGAAGCGGGGAATATGACGCTGACCTCCGAAGCTCTCATGCGTGACGCCGAGAGGATGGTGAAGCCGTACGGGGAGGGAGAAGAAGGCGGCATGGCCAGAGAAGAACGGCTCAGGCGCATGTACGCGCTTACGGAGCTGAACAAGGCGATTTCCGAAGCGGCGGCGGAAGATTCCTCGCAGCGTACGAAGGATATGACCGGACTTATGGCCGGCGCGCAGAGCATGATTGAGAAGGCTATGTCGGGCGAAGAAAGCGGGGAGGAGGGGAGCCCCATGCCGGTGAATACCGGGGTCAGCCAGACACCTCCTACTGGCGAACTTGAAGCGCCGAAGCTTGCCGGAAACCTTCCGAATCTTGTCGGCGGCAATATCATCGGGCGTGACGGAATCCCGGCCGAGTGGATGTTCCTGAATTCATGGTATGTTATTGGCCCGTTTGACAATCCGAACCGGATCAATATACGCCGCAAGTTCCCGCCTGAAAGCGTGATCGATCTGGACGCGACATATGTGGGGAAGGGCGGGAAACGCATTTCGTGGGAATTCGAGCAGGCGTCCGCTTCCTCATGGAATTTTGCGCACAGGGCATTGATGGTGCCCGGTTCCTCCGAGGCATACGGCATATGGTATGCATACACCGAGGTCTTCGTTGAAAAGGACTGCGACATGTGGCTTGCCATCGGCAGCGACGACAGGTCGGATTTGTGGATAAACGGTTTTCATGTGTGGGGCAGCTCCAACGAGTTGAAAAGCTGGAGGATAGACGAAGGCTTCCGCAAAATCCACTTGAATGCCGGCCGGAATAAATTGCTGGCGCGTATTGAGAATGGATGGCATGTGCTGGGGTGGTCCGTCTGCCTGGCTCCCGTTGAATAGCGCATATGCAAAAGGCTTCAAAAGCGAAGAGTCCGCCCGTTTTCGGGCGGACTCTTCGCTTTTGTGCGCCCGGAATGGAGTACGGCTGCCGGGAGGAAGCTCCGAAGCCGCCCGGCAGGGGCAATGCGGCCGGACAATGGCGTCATCCGCAAAGGCGAATCAAAAGGAAGTTCACAGCAAAAGCATTGTCCTGACGAACGGAAATCCGGCGCGCGCCTGTGGATGCGGGGGAAATCTGCAGTGGTCTGGCAGCGGCGCAGATCAGGTTTGCGCAGAGCCGGATGGGGTCGAAGTATTCGATGGCATTTGTTTCCGGCACCGGTGACGCGTACGGGAGAGGGCCGGTCGCAGAAAATGTATCACATTTGCCAGATGTACAAGTTGAACAGGAAATGTATTATACATGTATACTTTTTTTGTTGACGCGTTCAATGACCGGATGGTAACATGGCGGCATGGAATCGAGAGTTGGGACAGTTGTGGGCGGCGGGCCTGTTTACGAGCGTCTGGCAAACCGGCTTCGCGACGAGATTCTGGCCAGCAAGGCGGCGCCCGGTTCGTTTATCGGGACGGAGGTTGAATTGTCCAAGCGGCACATGTTGGCCAGGATGACAGTGCGCAGGGCGGTGCAGTCGCTCGTGGATGAGGGGCTGCTTGAGCGCCGTGCCGGCCGCGGTGTTTTTGTGAGAAGTTCCGCTCACGAGACTCGCAAAATAACGATGCTGGCGGGCAATTTGTGCTGGGAACCGGCGGTGCTTGTTTCGCGCGGCGTACGTGAGACAGCGGCCAAGTTCGGCGTGGAGGTCATTTTGCGTGATGCCCGCGGCAATATGGATGAAGACGTGGAGGCGGTGCGCTCGCTGCCGATGTCGGGCACGAAGGGTGCGGTGATAATGTCGCAGCACTGCGCGAAGTTCAATTCCGCGCTCTGCTCTCTTGTTTCAGACGGATTTCCATTCGTCCTTGTGGATCAGACTCTTTACGATATCGACGCGCCGTCGGTGTGCTCCGACAATATTGCCGGCGGGACTGTGGCGGCGTCGAAGCTTGCGGAGCGCGGACACGAGAGGATTGTTTTCATCGGGGACGTAGATGCCGGAACTTCGCGCGACAGGTTCAACGGGGTGCGCGCTTTTGCTGAAAAGGCTGGCCTCCCGGAGGTGCGGCTTTATGACATAAGCGGCCGCGGGCGGTTTGAGAGCTGGGCGGAACCGGTTACGGAGGCGGTTACGGATATTATGCGGTTTGGGCGGGCATGCAGGCCTACCGCGGTTGTGTGCAGCTGCGATGCCGTCGCAAGGGAATGCTACAGGGCTTTTTCGGCAATGGGGGCGTCCGTTCCGGACGACGTCAGCGTTGTCGGTTTTGACGACGATCCGATTGCGGAATGGCTTTCGCCGCCGCTGTCTACGGTCAGGCAGAATTTTACGGAGATGGGGCGCCTGGCGATGAAGGCGCTTCTTGGATGCATGTCTTCGCCGTATTCCGGGCGTGCAGAGAGGCACATTGTGCCTGTAGATTTTATAGAACGCGAGTCCATAAAGACCATAAAACGGAGACAACCTGATGAAAAGGATGGTGAGCAAGGTCGCCGCGGCGCTGTTTGCGGTGGCACTGACGTCAGCCATGGCTGACGTTGAACTGGTTAAGAATTCGTCGCTTGAGGAAGGCCGGGAGGGCCGTGCAGCCTCGTGGCCGGGAGGCGCCGAATGGGTGACGGAAGGCAGCAATTCCTTTTTCCGCCTGAAATCCGGCGGCGTGGAAAAACTGGTGATGCAGTATGTGGAATTCAAGTTTCCTGCCATTTATCCGGAGATGGAGGTCTCTCTGAGGTGCCGGGTGAGCGAACTCGCGAAGGGAGACGAGAATTTTCACGACGCCCGCGTCATGATGAACTACAAGCTTGACAACGGCAGGAAGACCGGAGTTCCCGGAATACCGAACTTCGGCAAAGATACGGACGGGTGGGTGACGCGCACTTTCCGGGCGGAGGTGCCGGAGAATGCACGATCCGTGGAGTTTATGCCGTGTTTGTTCAAGACACGCTCCGGTGTGTTTGACTACGACGACATTTCAATCAAGCTCATAGGAGAAGGGAAGCCGTTCCCGGTCAAACCCAAGCTCCCCCCTGCGGTGCAGATGTCCAAGGGCGGAGAGACTCCGTCAGCGGTTGATATCCCTGACACGATTTTCAAGAACGGAGCGCTGCAGCAGGTCGCATCCGGCAAGGACTGGCCCGCCCACTGGCCCGGAGGAAAGGGTGTGACGTACGAGGAGGAGGACGGGAACCGTTTCCTGCGGATTTCCTCCGGCGGTACGGATGCGCTCAATATGCTCTATTCTGAATTTGTCCTCCCGCAGGGGTATTCTACGTTCGTGCTCAAGTTCAAGGCGAGGTACACGGACGTCAAGCCGGGCAAAGAGGTCTGGCATGACGCCAGAATCATGATGAATGTGAAGGACGACGCGAATAAGAAGCTCTCGTCCCCATCGGTTGCTTTCAAGGGTACGTCTGACGGGTGGAGAGCCGTCAATTACACTTTGCGTGTGCCGAAAGGGGCTTGCAAGCTTGAATTCATGCCGAGCATGTTCCAGACGGAATCAGGAACGTTCGACATAGACGATCTTTCTCTGGAGCCGGGAGAAAAGATCAACGAGGAACAGGGTATGCTGTCCGAGGAAGACGCGCTTTACGTCGACGGACCCAAGGTCAAGACGTGCGGCGGACGCGAGATGTGGCTGCAGGGCGTCGCGGTGCCGTCTCTTGAATGGAGCGTCAGGGGCGAGCGCGTGGAAGAGTCCTTTGACGTCGCTATAAACAAGTGGAACGCCAATGTGATAAGACTTCCCGTGAAAGGCCAGCTTTGGTTCGGCGAGGGCAAGAAGCACAACGCCGTGGAAGACGGCGGGGAGGCTTACCGCGCTCTTGTCGACAAGCTTGTCGACTACGCGAACAAGCGCGGGTGCTATGTGATCATCGATCTTCACGAGTACAAAGCCCCCACGGAGGCGCACAGGAAGTTCTGGCTTGATGCGGCGAAACGGTACGCCAATATGCCGGGGGTCATGTTCGGGCTTCTCAACGAGCCGCACGGGATTTCTTGGGACGAATGGCTGAACGGGGGCACGCTTTCGAATGTGAAGCGCGAGGGGGTCGTGGACGAGAATGACGAGGCGAAGGACGTAAAGGCCTCAATCGGACACAAGGCTTTGCTTGAGGCGGTGCGTTCGACCGGCGCGAAAAACGTGGTTCTTATCGGAGGATTGGACTGGGCGTATGATATTTCCGGCGTGCTTCGCGGTTACGGAATCGAGGATCCGGACGGCAACGGGATCATTTACGATTCCCACGTGTATCCTTGGAAATCAGGTTGGGAGTCGAAAGTCCTTTCAGTGGTGAAGCATCATCCGGTTCTGTTCGGGGAGGTGGGATGCTCCGACAAGCCTATGCCTTTTGAGAAGGTTGCTCAGGATCCGTACAAATGGGCTCCCGACATCATAGCGATGATTCAGGAAAACAAGATACACTGGACGGCATGGAGCTTCCACCCGTCGGCATCGCCCTGCGTGATCTCCGACTGGAAATACACCCCCACGCCTTACTGGGGCGCGTTTGTGAAGGCTGCGCTCAGCGGGACGGAGTTTTCGACCGGGCGCGTCCGCTGAAGGCGGTGCGAGACAGAGGACTTCCGATATGATGACAGAGCGCGATACGCTTCATGTTGAGGGCAGCGAGTTCGTTACGCGGGACGGGCGCAGGGTGCGGTTCCGCGGGCTGGCGCTGTCGGGTCTGGAGTGGAAACAGGGCAGCCGCATTCTGGAAACGCTGGATGCGGCGCTCGGGGACTGGAACGCCAATTGCATCCGACTCCCGGTCCGCGATGATTTCTGGTTCGGCAAAGATCCCACCACATCCGAGGACGGGGGGGAGGGTTACCGGGCCGTCGTGGATGAGGCTGTGGCGAAGTGTTCCGACGCCGGAGCGTACCTCGTTCTGGATCTTCACCGGTTCAAGGCTCCGACGCCGGAGCATGCGGAGTTCTGGAGAGACGCCGCCGTCAGATATGCGGGCAATCCTGCGGTCATTTTCGATCTGTTCAATGAGGCGCATTCCATAACTTGGGATGTGTGGCTGAACGGAGGCGATATCCCGGCGGATATAAAAAAGGACGGGGTCGTAGCCGAAAATGACTTTGCGCGGGATGTCGTTCACACAATCGGCCATCAGGCGCTTATCGATACGGTAAGGGAAGCGGGCGCCGGCAATATAGTGATTGTCGGCGGCCTCGACTGGGCCTACGATCTCTCAGGCATTGCGCAGGGCTTCGTGCCGGACGACAGGGGCGGCAACGGTATTGCTTACGCCAGCCATATTTACCCGTGGAAGAGCGACTTTGAGGGCAAGGTGCTCTGTATGAAAGACCGGGCTCCGATATTTGTCGGAGAGGTGGGATGCGAGAAGAAACCTTTGCCTTTTGAGCTTCCGGAGAACTACAAAGACCCGTATGTCTGGGGGCCGATGATACTGGAGTTTATGGAGAAGCACCGGCTCAACTGGACGGCGTGGAGTTTCCACCCGGTGGCTGCCCCACGCGTCATTTCTGATTACGACTGCACACCTACGCCGTTCTGGGGCGCGTTTGTAAAAGCCGCTCTTTCCGGCGTGTCTTTCAAAGCCCCTTAACCGGTTCTGCGGGAGGGGCGTCCCAAAGGTTTTTTGTTTAACGCGACGTTCCGATGTGGTAGAATCCGCCGCATGAAGGAGAATGGAGAAAACAAATCCGCCAAAGGGGCGTCGAAGTGGTTCTACCGGACTGCCGGCGGCAAAGCCGCAGGGCCCGTTTCCGAAGGGAAAATCCGCGATTTGATCGCCGAAGGCTCGATAACCGCTCAGACGGAAATTTCCTCTGATGAAAAGGAATGGCACCCCGCCATAGAATGCGGAAGTCTGGGGTTCGACTGCATGATACTCTCCGTTAGAAACGGGTACGAGATTCTCGGACCGTTTTCGCGTGAGTACATGGACAGGGCGGATTTGATCAACGGGGTTTCCGGAGGCGTTCTTTACGTCCGGGTGGGCGCGGTGACGGATGTCTTGCGCACGGACGGGCAGGGACCGGCTGGAGCCGTGCTCGTGGAGCGCGTAATGGCGGCGGAGCATGCGCTGCGAGAGAGCGAAAAGCGGCGCAGGGAACTCGAGGCGGAGCTTTCGGCGCAGGATTTGAAGTTTGACGCCGAGAGGCAGACTCTGCTTGCTTCCATTTCTTCTCTGAAAGCGGAGATCGTCAAGGCGCAGGCCGGCATACGGGAGTATGATGAGCGCATCGCGGGACTGGACGAAACCGAGAAGCGCCTCGCGGATGCCGAAGCGAAGATGGTGGATGTGGAAAATGAGCTCGCGAGCGCACGCAAAAACGCCGATGCGCAGAGAGAGGAATCTGAGCGGGTGCAGAGCCTGCTTGATGAGCAAGTCCGCAAAACGCGAGATGCCGAGTCGGAAGCGTCCGGATTGAAAAAACGCGTAGAGGACGGCGAGAGCAGAGCGGCGGAACTGAACAGCCGCCTTGCGTCCTCTGAAACGCGCTGTTCCGGGCTTCTTGAGGAGAGCCGCGCCCGGGCGGAGGCGGTCAAAGAACTGGTCGGCAGACTGCAGGAGCACGTTTCGTCGATTGTGGACGACATTGTAAAAGAGCTGGACGAAGCGGCCGCTTCTGAGGTTCCGGCGAGCGGTCTGGTGCAGATTGACGAAGGCAGCGTTGTCGTTGTGGAGGACGACGCGGGAACAGACGTTCCTGAAAACTCTGAAACAGCGAGAACGTCGGCAATGGCGGCGCTTGAGGAGCGCGCTATGCAGGAATTGATGAAAATTTCCAGAGCCGATCCCGGAATTTCTCCCAAAAAGAATCCGGTAAAAGAAGGCTTTTCAAAGTGGCGCAGACGCCGCTGATGCGGTGGTGATGTATCATGGGCAGCGGAATTGAAAACGAGGGGAACGGCGCGCAAGGCGGGGATGTGCGCTGGTTTGTGCGTTCTTCTTCCGGATCCGTTTACGGGCCGGCGGATCGGGGCGCGCTTGTCTCGTGGTCGGAAGCCGGACGGATAATGCCTGACGATGAGATTTCCGCCGACGGAGAAAGGTGGTTCAGCGCGGACTCCGTGGAGGAACTTCGTCTTGACACCATGGTGGAGTACTCCGACGGGAATTCGATGGGGCCCTACAACGCCAGCGCCCTCCGGTCGGTTTTTCCTCACGGCAGCCTTCCGGCGAATGTTTCGGTGCGAAGGATAGAGCCGGCGCGCGCGAAGATTACTTTCCGCGAAATTTGCGCCGGAGAGTCCGGCGGACAGGCGGATGAGCGCATGCCTGCCGGGACGGATGATCACGTATCCGGCGAGGATTCTCAGGCGGTGTCTGAGCCGTCTGCTGTCTATGATGGTGAGGCTGCGGAGCCGTCTGACGGCGGCGGTTCCGAGGGGGCGGCGGAAGAATGCGTGCCGGGCGATGAGATTGAGGGTTACGTTGATGATGAGGGCGTCGATGCTCAGAGTGCCCGTCAGGAGGAGCCGGAGGCTTTCCCGGCGGATGATGCTGAGGGACTAGAGCCTGAACCTGAAGATTCTGCGGAGCCGGAAAGCCTTGAATTTTCACAGGATAAGCAGGATTTTTCATCGGATGAACCCGGGGTCGGGCCGGACGATGACCACAGCTCATGGAGTGAGGCTGATGTACCGGATGCCCCCTCGGACGCGGCGGCTGACGGGGTAGTCCGCGCCGCTGAGCATGAACGCCGGGAAGAACGGGATTTCCGCACGGATTTTGAACGAGATTCGGCGGCGCGCGCAGAACTGGAGTCCCGCATACGCGATCTTGAGATGCGCTTGGCGAGTTCCGAAAGAGAATGTGCCGACTTGCGCTGCAGGCTGGGAAATGCCATCGCAGAGGTGAAGAACGCGTCCTCAGTTTTGTCCCCTGATACAGCGGTGCTTAAGTCTTTTGCCGACGAAGCCATTGCCGTGCTCAGGAAGATGCTGGATTTTGAGACCGAAAGGAATTCAGCGGCGCGTGCCGCGAGCGCCGGCCTGCAGAAGAATCTGCGCGAGCACATAGGGCAGCTGGAACGTGCGATGAATCGCGAGCCGGGAGAACCCACTCAGGCCGAACAGTACATGAAGCACGTCAACCGCCAGATTGCACAGCTCCAGCAGGAGCTTGAAGCCGAGCGGAAGCATCATCAGGCGGATATGGCGAGAGCGGAGTCTAACGAAAAGGCTCTCGAACAGCGTTGCAAGATACTTATGCAGAAGGAGTCTGTAGCGCTTAGACGGCTGGAAGACGAGGAGAAGCACTGCGCAGACTACGATTCAATGGTGAGTCTTGCGTCAAGACGCGGCAGCGCGCTTCAGAATCTTGAGAAGGAATATGAGGCGGCGCGGGAACAGTGGAAGCTGATGGAGGCGTCTCTTTTGAAGCGCATAGACGAGCTGGAACATGGCGCTGGTCTGCTTTTCGACGCGAAAACAAAGAAAGACGACGCGGATCAGGCAGCAGTCGGTGCGCCGGTGCGCCCGGCGGCCGTCCGCAGCAGAAATTCCAAGAGCAAATCGGCGCCGACTTTTACACTTTTGAAACTTGAAAAATAATGCGATTTCATCGCCGCAGCCGAAGGATGTGCATATAATGGGACTCGACAAGGAAGACAAGGACGGAACAGAAAAAAACAACGATTTTTTTTCTCTTGCCGTGCACAATGGAGACAGGGATTCGTTCCCGGTGCTGAACGCGTTCCGTGAATACATTGAGGCGGAGCGGGAAAGATCCCGGCGGCGTCAGACACAGACCGTTATCGGCTTTTTGTCGGCTATGCTTGTGATGACGCTGATGTTTTTCGCCGCCGCGTCTTTTTTCATGAGCAAATTCTGGAATCAGGGGAATGAGCAAATGAGCATGATGCTCTCTATCCTTGCAGAGAAGTCGCGTCCCGGAGATCCCGTTGCGGAGCGTGCCGCCACCACAGGGACAGATGCTTCCGGGAAAATGGAGGAAGTGCTTTCCATGCTCAGGCGGATGGAGTCGCGTACCGCGGCTCTGGAAATTGCGGTGACCGGAACGGCAGCCGCGGTGTCGTCTGTTCCTTCGGATCAAGAAAAAGACTCCGCCGCCGCTGCTGCCTCCGGGCAGCTGGAGGCGGCGAATGCTTCCCCGGCCGGGTCAGGCGGGGTCAAAGGTGCGGCAGCACCGCTGCGCGGCATTATCGTTAACGGGCAAAAATACCATGCGGGCAGTTTGAACAGGGAGAAGCCTGCGACGGACGCGGGCACAGCCCCCTCTCAATCTCAGGAGCCTTCCAGTCAGAACGAAGCCGGTGCGGCGGAGGCCGTTGCGCGGCAGACGCTGTCCGGCGTAGCGGACGGCAGCATACCCGCAGAGGATGCAGCGCCGGAATCGCCGTCGGAATCCGCTTCGGAAGAGTCTTCCGACACCGCTCCGGCGGTGGAAGTCACGTTTTTCAAGTCCGAAACTCTCCCCGCCGCACCCGATGCCGCTGAGCCGACGCCGGACAGCGGCTCTTGGGAACCGGTCGTCATCCGTCCCCGCAAGGCAAAGAAAAATATTGTGCCGGACGGGTTTCTTCAGGAAGATATGTCGGTCGTCAACGAGGACATGATAAGCATACCGTGGCGTGTGCTTATTCCTTCCGGAGAATAAGGATTTTTGCAGCAGAGGTTATTGTTTGATGCGTTTTTGCGTGCTTTCCAGCGGGAGTTCCGGCAATTCCATGCTTGTGGATTCCGGAAATACAAGGATATTGATAGACGCGGGGATTTCCTGCAAGGCGACGGCTGAGAGGCTGTCAAAGTTCGGGTATTCGATTGAATCTGTGGACGCGATATGCGTGTCGCATGATCACAGCGACCATATAAACGGGCTTCGCGTGATAGAGAAAAAGTACAGGATACCGTTGTACGCCACGGAGGGCACCTGCGTGGCCGCAAATATGAATATCGGCGTGAATCTGGACTGGAATGTGTTCATGGCCGGGGAAGATTTTTCAATCGGAGACTTCAAAATTACGCCTTTTCGGGTCCCGCACGATACGGCGGATCCGGTCGGTTTTGTGATAGACGACGGGCGGGGGCGTCTGGGTGTGGCGACCGATTTGGGTGAGGCTCCGGATATGGTGACATGGCACCTCAGGGACTGCGATGCGCTGGTGCTGGAGTTCAATCATGACAAAGACATGCTCTGGGAGTCGGACCGGGCGTGGTCTGTGAAGAACCGCATTTCGCAGCGCAAGGGGCATCTTTCGAACGAACAGGCGGCAGACGTGCTAGAGCGCGTGGCGTCCCCGCGGCTGAAGGACTTGTTCCTCGCCCATATGAGCGCGGAATGCAACCGCGCGGAACTTGCCGGCAGGTGCGCCGCAGAGGCGCTGCGGCGCTGCCGGTGCGACGGCGTGACGCGTATTCACGTGACAAGCACGAGCCCGAGCGGCGCATTCGCCATAGGCGGCGGATGCTGAGGGGATTTTTATGAGTTCTTTCCAGGACAGGTATGAAGCGGTGAAGGCTGAAATAAGCCGGGCATGTTCCAGGGCAGGCCGTAACGGGGCGGATGTGGTGCTGGTGGCAGTGTCAAAGACGTTCCCTCCGGAGTCGGTAGAGGAAGCGAGATCGTGCGGAGCGACTGTTTTCGGAGAAAACCGGGTGCAGGAGGCGCTGGCCAAGGCCGCGCTGTGCGGGAGCGCGGAGTGGCATCTGATAGGCCCGCTTCAGCGCAACAAAATACGCCGTGCGCTCTCCCTGTTTACCGTGATACACAGCATAGACAGTATCCCGATACTGGAGGCGGTTTCCGCGATGCAGGAGGAGACCGGTGCGCGTCCGGGAATTCTCCTCGAGATAAATGTGGCGGGAGAGGCTTCCAAGCACGGGTTTAAACCGGAAGAGGCCGCTTCGGCAGTCCGGCGCGCCCTTGAGCTTGGCAATATCGAATTGCGCGGATTTATGACGGTTCCGCCGTGGACTCCGGAGCCGGAGTCGTCGCGAAAATATTTCGCCGCGCTGCGTGAGCTCCGGGACAGTGTGGAAAAGGTATGCGGGGTTTGTCTTCCGGACTTGTCGATGGGAATGTCGTGCGACTATCCCGTTGCCATTGAAGAAGGCGCTACTTTTGTGAGAGTCGGCACCGCGCTTTTCGGACATCGTGCAAAGCGTATTTCCCGTGAATTTTCTCCGGATACGGATTCTTTTGCGGAAAGGTCTTTGGATACGGATGACTTTGTTTGATACCCATGCGCATTTTGCGTCTTCAGATCCGGAGGGGGCGGCGTCGGAAATTGAGAGGGCGGCAGCGGCGGGTTTCTCCGGAATCATGGCGGTTGGCTCCGATCACAGGGAGAATTCTTTTGCGTGCAGGCTGTCGGTGATGTTCCCCGGGTTTGTACGTGCCGCCGTGGGTCTGGACCGGGACCTTGCATCCGGGATGGACTGCGATGGCGTACGCACGGCCGTGTTGCAGCTGGAGCGTGATATTTCCGAATGGAGGGCGTGCGGTGCGGACATTGCCGCTATAGGCGAGATTGGCCTTGACTATGCTCACGGGCCGGAAGAGTCCGTCAGGCAGGCTCAGTGTTCCCTGTTCGCGGCTCAGCTTGAGCTTGCGGCGCGCCTTGCGCTGCCTGTGAGCGTTCACAGCAGGGAGGCCGGGGAAGATACGCTCCGCATACTGCGTGAGCACGGCTCTTCCGAACTTGCCGGGGACGGCAGGCTCGGCGTTATCCACTGTTTTACGGAATCTGTAGAGTTTGCTCGCGAGGCCGCCTCTCTGGGGATGTTTTTCGGTGTGGGCGGAATAATTACTTTCAGAAATGCGGACGCCCTGCGCGGAAGGGTGCGGACTCTGCCGCGCGGCCGGATTGTAATAGAAACGGATTGCCCGTACCTTGCTCCGGTACCGGTGCGCGGGAAGAAATGCGAGCCGGTGTTCGCCGAATACACGGCGCTCAAGCTGTCTGAAATACTTGGGATCGATGTTGACGAGACGGCCCGTATGACGTCCGCAAATGCCGTGAGGCTGTTCGGTTGAGATATGCGCGCACATAGCCGGACATGCCGCCATTGCGGAGGTTCCTCTGCCTGCCGCCATGTTGATATGCGCGCAGTGCGGGTCATGCCTTGAGAGCCATCTGCAAGACGATCGGATAAAGGGGGTGAGATGTGTGTGCGCAGTGCGGGTCATGGCCCCAAAATCGTTGTGGCAGAGTCCCGGCACCGCCATGTTAAGATGCGCGTGCAGCGCGGGTCATGCCTGCGCGGCAAGCCTGCCGGAAGCAATCGCCCATGTGAGATTGAAGCCTCCGCAAGGCCCGTCGAGGTCCAGGATTTCTCCGGCGCAGCGGATGCCGGGGAAGTTCCGCAATTCAAGTGTTTTCGGGTTTACAGCTTTCAGGGAGACGCCTCCGCGCATTACCATGGCTTGCTCCCATCCGCCGTCAGGGCGTACAGGGATTTTCATGCCGCAGCACAAATCGGCGAGGGCTAGCGCGCATCCGGATGTGAGGCCGGATACTTTTGTTTCGCGTGGGATGCCGCAGAGGCCGCACAATGCCGCCGACAGCGCATCGGACAGCCCCAGCCCGGACAGCATGCCGCGTACGCTCCTGGCTCCATGATGCATGCGCCACCGGTCGAATATGGCAGGCATTTCGCTGCGAGGCACGGAGGGAAGGAAGGATAGTTTCAAAACCGCGTCTCTGCCGGTTTTCATGACGGATTCGGATACTTGACCCGAGATGTCAAGTACGGCCGGTCCGCTGATCCCGGTATGGGTGAACAGCATCGGACCCCGGGTTTGTGCGCCGTGTCCTGCGCAAATTTCCACTTGCGGACATCCCGAACCGGAAAGCTGGGAAAAAATTCCGGAAGTCTCCGGGTCCGATATTTTCAGAGGGCAGAGCGCCGGACAGACCGGCGAGACGGGCACCCCCATCCCGGAAAGAAAGTTCAGCATTGCGCCGTCGGCCCCGAGGGACGGCTTTGCGTATCCTCCGGAGCATATTATTACCTTGCGCGCATGGAAGGACTTCCCGTCTGCTGAGACGGCGCGCAGGCCGCGTTCTGACGCTTCGGAGATATTCACGGCGCGGATGCCGGTGACGATTTCGGAGCCTGATTCTCGCGCTGCGGAAACAAAAGCGGAGACTACATCCGAGGATTTGCCGGACGCCGGAAATACCCGGCACCCGTCTTCTTCCGCAGTTTCAACGCCGAACCTGCGCAGAAATGCACGAATTTCCTCCGGCGGAAAAATGCGCAGGGCGTCGGAAGCAAACCGCCCGAAGCGTCCGAAGCGTGCCATAATGCGGTCTATCGGTTCCGCTCTTGTAACGTTGCAGCGTCCGCCGCCGGAAGCAAGGACTTTCACACCGGGGCGGGCCTGTTTCTCCAGCACCAGCGTGCGTCCTTTTGAGAAGGCCGCGGCGGCAAGACCGGAAGCTCCGGCTCCTATTATTACCGTGTCATACACCATTGCCGGAGTCTTTCCGCTCTGCGTCGGTGGTCGGGACGGTTGGCCGTTCCGGGTGTCCGAAAAGAGCAATGCGCCGTTCGCCTGAATGAAGCCTCCGCATTATTCGACGGTTACCGATTTCGCCAGATTCCGCGGCTGATCTATGGGTTCGCCCCGGATGTTGGCAATGTGATAGGCCAGAAGCTGTTCTGCGATGGCGACTGGAATGGCGGAAATAAAATCCGGACATTCCGGAACCTCTATTACGTTTTCGGTGAAGCTGCGGATTCTTTCGTCCCCGTGCGTTGCGATGGCAATTATCGGAGCCCCGCGCGCTTTGCATTCCTGTATGTTGGCCATTGTTTTGCCGCATCCGGGGATGGACGGGACACAGGCGACGACGGGAACATTTTTGTCGAGCAGTGCTATTGGACCGTGCTTGAGTTCCGCGGCGTGGTACCCTTCGGCGTGTATGTACGAGACTTCTTTGAGTTTAAGTGCGCCTTCCATGGCCGCCGGAAACATGTATCCTCTGCCGATGTAGAAAAAGTCACTCGCTTCCGCGAACCGTTCTGCGATGGATTTTACGGCGTCGTTCTGTTCCAGTGTGCGCCTGGCGAGTTCCGGAAGGGACGCGATAGCGTTTATGAGAAACGTGCCGTCGGCGTTTGAAAGCCGTCTGGATCTGCCGAAAAGGACAGACATCATCGCAAGCACTGCAACCTGGCATGTGAACGCTTTTGTGGAAGCGACGCTTATTTCCGGGCCGGCATGCAGATAGATACCGCGTCCAGCTTCACGGGCGATTGTCGAGCCGACGGTGTTGCAGATCGACATTACGAGCGCCCCTTTGCGTTTTGCTTCGCGCACCGCTGCGAGAGTGTCGGCGGTTTCGCCGGACTGGCTTATTGCCGCGAGCATCGTGTCCGGGGCGACAATGGGGTTGCGGTATCTGAATTCCGCGGCCTGCTCAATGTGAGCCGGTATGCCTGAGATTTGTTCGAAGGCGTATGCCCCGGCAAGACCCGCGTAATACGAGGTGCCGCATGCGGTGAGTACAATATTTGTGATCCTTACGATTTCGGAAGGGCCAAGCTGCAGTCCTGAGAGCTTGGCAGTGCCGTCTTCCGGAATGAGCCTTCCGCGGATGGCGTTTTCCAGCGATTCCGGCTGCTCAAATATCTCCTTGAGCATAAAGTGCTCATAGCCGCCTTTTTCTATTTTGCCGGGATCCCAGTCCACGACGGTGGATGGTCTGGTGACCATGGTTTTTTCGGGATTCCGTATTTCGATGCTGCCGGGCGTAAGTCTGGCGATATCTCCGTCGTCAAGGAAAATCACTCTGTTTGTATGCGAAATTATGGCGCTTACATCGGAAGCGGCAATGCATTCATCCTTGCAGTCTCCAAGCACAATGGGTGAGCCCTTGCGCGCGGTGACGACGGTGTCCGGCTCGTCTGATGATACTGCGGCAATCCCGTATGTGCCGGAAAGCATGGATACGGCTTCAGATACGGAGTCCATGAGAGACCCGTTCCAGAATTCCTGTATGAGGTGTGCGATAACTTCCGTGTCAGTATCGCTCTTGAAAACATACCCTCTGGATTCGAGTCTGGCCCGGAGCTGTACGTGGTTTTCGATTATGCCGTTGTGTACAACCGCGATATGTCCGTTCTGGCTTAAGTGGGGATGGGCGTTGCGCACGCACGGGGCGCCGTGAGTTGCCCAGCGTGTATGACCGATACCCGTGGTGGCATTGCGGTCCGGAGGAGACGTCAAAAAACTCTTTTCGAGGTTCTCGATTTTTCCCGCTGCTCTGTGGAGATCAATGCCGTTTGTCCCGACGAGGGCTGCGCCTGCGGAGTCGTAGCCGCGGTACTCAAGCTTATGAAGCCCCGGCACAATTATCTCAATAGCTTTTCTCTTGCCCGTATAACCTACTATCCCGCACATATCAGACCGTTTCCTTGTGGTGCAGCTTGCGCCTCTTTTTGTGCTCCGTCCGGTCTATGCTCTGCCGGAGCGGAGAAAACTTGCAATCGGGATTGTGCATGATTATCCGGATGTTGTCAATTTCTATACCGAATGCGCCCGATGCGGATTTGCTCCTTGCAATCGAAAATCAGAATGATTACAGTAAGGGAACAATCCTCGGAAACGACCCTTTTGCAGAAAAAGAACAATCACAGGAGAGAGTTTATGAAGGATTACGAAGCGGAGCCTGATCGCCGGCGCCAAAAACACCGGCACCACGCATATTACAAACGGATGCTGCCGCCTTCATCCGGTTGAATGGAATGTCGGAGAAGCCGCCGGATTGCTTGCCGCCTATTGTCAGGAACACGCATTTGAAGCGCAGGCTGCCGGCGCATCCGTGGAAAAATTGAGGGAGTCCGCCGTCATATCGTGAAAAGCGGCATTCCTCTGTGCTGGGAATGATTCGTATTGCACATCGCATAAGGAGGATATGGAAAATGCAGAGAAATGATACTCTGACTCAGGCGCTGCGCCGGAATGGGCAATGGTTTTTACAGTCCGGGGTGATGAATCCGCCATCCGGAGACTGGGGAGTCGCGGAACGGATTCTGCTGACAAATGGCAATCGCGCTTCGGCACAGGCATTGCAGAGCTTTCCCGCATGGAATAATTTTCCAGGCGGCTGTGTGCTGGAACAGCGCCGGCCGGACTGCAACTTTGAAGTGGCTTACTATTTCCTGCTTCTTGAATCCGTCCTTCAGGAGCCGGAATTCGGTCAATGCGCAGAACGGATTCTCCATTATTTATACCGCCTCAGCGGCATGCTCTCCCGGGACGAAAACCTGACAGAATATCCGCCGGGGGTCTGGACATGGAGCAATATCCGCTGGACTCCCGCCGTCTGGTTCGATGACAACAGCTGGTGTATTATCCTGGCATTGTTGATCGCCGCACGCCGCCCCGATCTGGAAAAGGAATACCAGATGACAGAGTATGCCCTGTGCGGTGCGGGAGCCATGGCGGAAGCTTTCGAACGGCAATATTTCTCCAATCAAGAGGACTCTTTCAGGCAGTGCTGGCTCGGTGATCTGAAACTGCCGCACTGGGGGGCGCTCTGCATGGCGGCCCTGGACGCTGCTGCAGCCGTGCATCCTGAATACAGGGAAAAACACACGGCGCTGGAATTACATTATTTTTCCGATGTTATGAAACACCTTCCAGCCATGAACACCAGCGAACAGGCCTATGCGCTCTTCTCCCTTGCCATGATCGCAGGGACAACCCGGGGCAAAGAAAGGGAAACCTTCCTTGCAATGGCGCAGGAAACCATGACACTGCTCCTGAATGCAATGGACCCGGAATCTTCCTGTCTGCCGTCCGCGCATTACGAGGCGCCAAGCGGAGAACACCTCGTCGACCTGATCTACACCCAGAACTGGGCTGCACTCGCTTTGCAGAACATGCGCTCGTTTGCACAGTCCTCCCTGCTTGACGGCCGGCTTGAAAAGATGACTTCACTCCTGATCCGGATTCAGGATCAGGACGTGGAAAAGGAACTGTACGGCTGCTGGCGCGGAATGTTTGATCTGGAGGCAGGAGCATGGGGCGGGGGAGATTGTCACGAAGGCGGAGCAAACAGTATCTACACCGGATGGACAAATGCCCCGCTGGGCTGGTTCCTGGTCTTTCAGCTTTCCGGTTCCTCCCTGACAGGCGAACTGGAGAAGTGGATCGGATGCCGGGAAGTGTGCGGATGACTTCCTGTGCAAATATCGGGGTTCAAATCCGGAATTCTTCCGGAAGGACACCGGGGTTTACGTCGCCAGAGCGTTCTTCCGGAAGTCTGCAATCCCCCCGGCACACAGGATGGCATCATGCTTTTATTCTGCGGCATTTTACTTGCATTTCTCACTCCAGAAAAAAAAGCCGAACCATTTAACAAAAAAGCCGAACCATTTCAAAAAAAGGAGAAACACTCGATGAATGACAGAATCCGGCGCATGGTGGAACGTGTTCAGAAAGAAGAACTCAATCCGACAGTGGTCCAGGTGGAGTTTGATCCGTTCGATGAAAAGCTCGCGGAGCCGATGCGGATCGCAAAACGTCTCACGGAATTTCTGAATGCCCAGGAGCCGTTTTTTCCGGAAGAGAGCAATCTGATCGGGGTGCCGCGTCTTTCG
>CASEAR010000016.1 GCA_949285835.1 uncultured Verrucomicrobiota bacterium
TTCAGCATGAATAAGCTTGTGACTCCGTGGTTTCACGCGCGCAAGGACGTGCGCACGCCCATGATTGTGGCCGTTTGCATGGTGGCGCTTAATCTTGCCTTGAATTGCCTGTTCGTTTTCACGCTGCCGGCGGAGTGGAAACACTCGGGCATAGCGGGCTCCACAGTGTTTTGTTCCCTGTGTACGTTTCTTGTTCTGTCGGTTCTCGCATCGCGCGACTCTAACGGCGGGCTTCGTTCCGGGCGGCTGCCGGGACTGTTTGCAAGGGTGCTGTGCGCGACGGGAGTGATGTGTGCGGCGGCGTTATTTTACGAGCGTATGTTCGGCGGAAGTTTTTCCGCTTCGCTGGCATCTTCCGGAAGCGGGCTTTTCGGGGCTTCGGTTTTTGAAGGGCTGAAGGCGCTGTTTTTCGGGGGAATTGTGTGTGCGGCGGCATATACGGCGGCCGTTGGAGTTTTTTGTCCCGAGCTGCGCACAGCGGCTGCGGGTGCGGTTTTGAGGAGAGTGCGCCGTTCGCGGTGAATTCTGCGCGGCCTTTTTACGGAGATTACGGGAAATGGAAGAAGTTTCTCTGTTTGCTGATACTGCGGCAGAAAACGGTACGGCGCCTGCGGACGCCGCCGCGCGCGCCGAATACCTGCGCCGCGAGATAGAGAGGCATTCGCGTCTTTACTACCTGAAGGCCGCGCCGGAGATATCGGATTTCGAGTTCGACAATATGATGGCGGAGCTGCGTTCGATAGAAAATCGATATCCTGAGCTGGCGGCGCCCGATTCGCCGACGCGCAGGGTTGGAGGCGGGAGGATTGACGGATTTGCTCCGTTCCGCCATTTTGTGCCGATGCTGTCCCTCGAGAATACGTACAACATAGGGGAGGTGGCCGATTTCGACGCAATGGTACGATCCCACACGGGGATGGAATCGGTGGAATACGTTGTTGAACCCAAAATAGACGGGCTTGCTTTTGCCCTTCATTACAACCGCGGGCTCCTGGCCGCCGCTGTGACACGGGGAGACGGCGAAAGCGGCGACGATGTTACGGCCAATGTGAAGACTATTCGCAGTATCCCGCTGCGTATCGATACGGACGCCGAATGGTTCGAGGTGCGCGGGGAGGTGTATATGTCCAAGAAGAGATTTTTGGAACTTGCCGCTGAACAGGAGGCCAGAGGAGAGGATCCGTTCAAAAACCCGCGAAATGCGGCCGCTGGTTCTCTTAAACTCCTGGATCCCCGGGAAACTGCGGCGAGACGTCTCGACGCGCTGCTCTACGGCACCGGAAGGATAGACGGAGATGGGGAGAGTTTCCAAACGCATTCTGCAATGCTTGAGCGGCTTAAAGCCCTTGGGTTTCCAACCCAGCCGAAGGTATGGATATGCCGCGGAGTGGAGGAAGTGCTCAAGGCTGTTTCGGAGCTGGGCGGTATGCGCCACTCGTTCGACTTTGAAATGGACGGGGCAGTCATCAAGGTAAACGACAGATCCCTTTACGGAATACTCGGGTCGACGGCGAAAGCTCCGAGGTGGGCCAGGGCGTACAAGTACGCGCCGGAGCAGGCGGAAACGGTGCTGGAAGCCATAACGGTGCAGGTCGGGCGCACCGGCGTGCTTACTCCGGTGGCGGAGCTGCGCACCGTCAGGCTGGCCGGATCCGACATATCGCGCGCGACGCTGCACAATGCCGATGACATTGAGCGCAAGGGCATCCTGATAGGCGACCACGTGATGATTGAGAAGGCTGGAGAGGTTATACCGGCAGTTGTTTCCGCCGTGAAGGAAAAGCGCACAGGCGGGGAATCGCGTTTTGTGATGCCGGACAGGTGCCCTGTGTGCGGAGAGCCGGTTGTGCGCCGGGAGGGAGAGGCAGCGTACAGGTGCGTCAATCTTCTGTGTCCGGCGCAGATACTTGCGCGATTGATACACTTTGCGTCCAGAGATGCTCTTGATATTTCCGGGATGGGCGAAAAAGTAGCCCGGGCAATTGTGGAGCACGAAGATCTGGTGTCGCCTCTTGACATTTTCGGATATTCCGAGGACTGGCTCGCAACGCTGCCATTGTCCGGCCCTGAGAGGGGACTTCCCGGCGTTTATACGCTGCAGAGCGGCGCAGAGGAGGCGAAAACGCGGCTCCTCGGACGCGCCAATGCGCGCACGATTATACATGCTTTGGAAAGGAGCCGGGCCTTACCTCTGGCGCGCTGGATTTATGCGATCGGCATTCCGGGAGTCGGAGTGAAGGCGGCCGGGGACGCCGCGGCCATGTTTAAAGATTTTAACGACTTTGCCGGTTCCGGAGTAATCCGCAAGCTGGCCCGGCTGTATGTGCTCGCAGAGGAATGCGGCAAGGCCGGCATGAAGATGAGGGAGCCGGCGGGTCTTACAATAACGGAGCGTGTGGCGAATGCGGAGAAAAACGCGGCCGCGGCGGAGGAGTTGTCGGAACTGGCTTCGTCTCTCGAAGCTCTGGGAGTCGTCTCCAAATTGAAGGGCGGGAAATTCTCGTCTCCGATAAAGCCTGAGGCGGCGAAATCAATGGCGGCGTTTCTCGATTCGGAATCCGGACGCAAGTTCGTGTCCGACATGGGGATTCTGGGGATAAATCCGTCGTCGGAGAGGCCGTCCGGAAATGGAAGCCTCAGCGGATGCGTTTTCGTGCTGACAGGCACTTTGCACGGTATGGACAGGACGGCGGCGTCTGCGGCGGTAACCTCGGCCGGAGGCAGGGTGTCGGAATCTGTTTCCACTGCCACGACATACGTGGTGGCCGGAGAAAAGCCCGGGCGGTCGAAAATGACGAAGGCCGCCGAGCTTGGAATCAAGGTCATTGGGGAAGACGAGTTCATGAAGATGCTCGGAAGCGAACCCGCGCCCGTTTCAGGCGAATTCCAGCCTTCGCTTTTTTGACCGGGGCGTATTGCTTGCCTCAGCCTTTGCGTCGGGGCGCAAGCGCTGCAAGAATGGTGCGGTGTTTTTCAAAATGTGGAGATGAGACATTTCGGATGGCGGGCGGGCCGCGGCTGTGCGCCGGCGTGCAGCGGTCTGAAAAGGCACTTCAGCCGGTGGCGCATGGTGTGATAAGATGCTGCCCGGGTTCATTGTTTGATTGAAAACGGGATTATTCTCGTGCCTGATGTATGGGAATGGCCCGGCAAATCACGGGAAACGAATATGAGAACGGTTTCAAAAACACTTTTCACATTTTGCCTGCTGTCCGGATGTACGGCGGCAGCCGCGGCGCCGGGCGCCGGGGATCGCGACCGGTACATTGATTTCTGCCGGGCCGAGGCTGTTAAGACGGACTTTGCAGAAGCGAATCCGGATGACGCTATGTCGAGGCCGGATTGGCTGGTTCATCCGTGTTCGGCGACGGATTGGGAGTTCCATCGTGAGTACAGGGTTCCTTATGCAGACAGGCAGTACCTGAGCTTTTTCTGTTCCGACTATTCCTATACGGGCGGCGCTCATGGAAGCACGCAGATTGTTGCAGGGACGATCGATCGTGCGTCCGGCAGGATCCTGAAGCTTTCTGATGTGCCGGCTTTCGCAAACCGCAAAGTTCTGCAGAAGAAACTTTACGATGCAGTTGTGGCGAAGATCGGGAAAGACGCTTTGCAAAATGAGGTGAAGCCTCATGATAATTTCTACCTTGACGACGATGGGTGGCACTTTGTGTTCAATGAGTACGAGGTGGCATGCTACGCCGCAGGCGCCATTGAAGTCGTTATCCCCAGATGACAGGACTGCCCCAAGTCGGGAAACTGCGGCCGGTTGATACGCGGCGGCATGGTGCAAGTCTGTCAATGGCGGTAAATGGCGGGCGCCGGAGCGAGGGATGGGACGGCAGAAACCGGCGAGGGCAGGGATGGCACAATGGCAGCAAGGGCACTGTAAAACAACGCATAGGATGTCCTATGATCAACGATCGCAGCGCCCGGGATTTCTCCGCAGGCGGGAACTGCAGGCGGATTTCTGTCGCTGATTTTTATCCTGGAGTGGCCTCGTCTCCGGAAGTAATGCGACGGAAGAGGTTTTGCTTGTAAAATTCACCGGCGGGTGCTAAGTTCTTCTGCAAACTGAAACGGAGGCGGCACGTGAAGATGTCCGCAGAAAAAACGTGGAGGCTCGCGGTGTTCATGGCTTTGACAGATTCGATTCTGGATGCTTTTTTCTTATTCCTCCACGGGTTGAGGCTGAGGCCCGCCGGATCTGCTCTCCGTTTTTCGGCGCCGGATGCAGAATGTCTGCCGGGTTCGCGGCGGTTTCCGGGGGCAGGAAGGGCGTTCAAGAACTGTCACGCGCCGTTGTTGGGGGCGCAGACGGAGCGGAGGGCAGACTGTTTCTGCAGGAGCAGCGTTTCGTAAGGTCGGAGAGCTTTGGGAAAGCTTTGTCAAAAAGGAGGAATTCATGAAGTGTGGCGTTATTTGCGCATCATTATCGCTGCTGCTTGGAGGATGCTGCTGTTTCCCGCCGGGACCGCTGACCCCGGCGATAGCCATGCCCGAGTGGCTGGACGGCGTGGAGCGGCAGTTTGAGGGCCGTGCAGTTCCGGGCGATGAGGCGAAACTCAGATTTGTAATAGATCTCGCCGTTGAAAATGTCCGCCGCGGAACCGGAGGCCCGTTTGGCGCGGCGATTTTCGACAGCCGCGACGATCGGCTTATTGCAGTCGGGGTAAATTCCGTGGTTCCTGCCAACCAGTCCTGGGCGCATGCCGAGATGACCGCTTTTTCACATGCTCAGCACAAGCTCGGAACATTTGATCTCACGAACTGCGTGCTGGTATCCAGCTGCGAACCGTGTGCGATGTGTACCGGTGCGACGCCGTGGAGCGGTGTGGAAGCGCTGCTTTACGCCGCCTCGGGGGATGAGGCGCGCGCGGTTGGGTTCGATGAGGGCGACAAACTTCCGGAATGGGCGCAGTCTCTGGAAAAACGGGGCGTCCGGGTAGTGGGGCCCATGCTGGAAGAGGACGCGAGGGAGCCGTTCCGCCTTTATCAGGAAAAAGACGGGAAAATATATTGATTCCCGGCGGAAATGAATTAAGGAGAAATGTGTTATGAATTCCTATCCTCTGTATCCGGGACGCCCGGTAATATCTCTCGATGGAGTATGGCAGTTCCGTTTTCAGGAAAATGCTTTTCTTGAAGATGTTGACGATCGGTCTTTTGCCGCTGACGACTGGATGACGGTCCCGGGAGCATTCGACACCTCTCCCGAGTACCGTTGCCGGCGTGGAACCGGTTTGTACCGCCGTGAATTTCAGCTGACGGAAGATTCTCCTCGCGGCATCTTGAAGGTTGCCGGAGTTGGCCTGCGCGCAAGATTCCGCATCGATGGGCGTGAGGTCGGGTTTACCAATCTTCCGTACAGCGGCGTTGAATTTGAAACTGGGCCGCTGTGCGCGGGGAAGCATACCATTACCGCCGCGATCGACAACAATTTTGACGCCGAAAAGATGAAGCTGTTCCTGCCGTATTACGATTTTTATGCGTTCGGCGGCTTTTACCGGAGCATCGAGCTTCATCAGGTGCCGGAATGTGCGATCGACCGGGTTCAGGTCTGCACACTCTGCCACGAGACGGGAAGGGTTGCGCTGCGTTTTCTCTTTACCGGCGGCGGGCCGGGGCGTAGGCGTGTGTTCTTCCGCTTTGACACGGAGCGGGATTTTCATACTGCTGAGGTTGGCCACATGGAGAGTCTGGAGTGCATGGTTCCAGGCTTTCGGGTATGGAGTCCGGAGTCGCCGGAGATGCACACCGTCGAGGTCCGGCTTGGGGAAGACTGCATTGTCGAGCAATTCGGAATCCGGACGGTTCGTGTCGGGAAGCGTAGAATTCTATTGAACGGGAACCCGGTCTGGCTGAAAGGTTTCAATCGTCACGAATCCCATCCGGAATTCGGTCCGGCGACTCCGGAAGCCGTCATGCTGGAGGATATGCAAAACCTGCGCAGTCTCAGCTGCAATATGGTTCGCGGATGCCACTATCCGCAGGATCAGCGTTTTCTTGATCTCTGCGATGCTTTCGGAATGTTGGTCTGGGAGGAGAGCCTCGGCTGGAACAATACGAGGGAACAGATGGCGGACCGGGAGTTTTGCGATCTGCAGGAGAAGCAGACACGTCTAATGGTGCGCAACAGTATCAACCATCCGAGCGTGATAATCTGGGCCTTTCTGAATGAGCAGGATTCCTCGGACCAGAGCGCCTTTGCTCTCACGAAACGGCTGGTCGACGCCATCAAAGAGGAGGACTCGAGCCGCATCGTGACGTTTGCCTGCAGTCATACCGACAACGACATCTGCCACTCTCTGCTGGATATGGTCTCATACAACACATATCCGGGCTGGATCGGCAGTCATCCGGACGGGGTGGAGCCGCCGGACGAGATCCTGCCGAGACAGCAGCAGATTTTGCGCTATTTCCGGGAACGGATTCCGGAGGAGATGCCTGTCCTTGTCAGCGAAATGGGATGCTGCGCCATTTACGGACAGCGGGATCCTGCGGCTGCGCAGTGGTCGGAAGAGTTCCAGTCCGAATATCTCGAATCAGTGATACGGGCGGTTTCCGGCGTGCCGGAAGAGATCTGCGGGCTGATCATCTGGCAGTTTAACGATGCGATGAGTTTTCACCGGACGGGCGGAGACATCCGGAGCAAGCCTCTCGGGCTGAATCTTGCGGGCGTATTCGATTCGTTCCGCCGCCGGAAACTTGCCGCGGATACCGTAAAAAAACTTTTCCGGGAGTTGCAGAAGACCTCCGGGTGAGGGAGATGGGGCGGGTTTTTAGCCTGTCCGGATCTGCAGGACGCTTTTTCTTACGTTGAGCGAAAATAGCAGTCAGCGGAGGCTGCCGGTGTAGGAAAGAGGTTCCTCCTGAAAACATTTCGCCGGGTGCGAAGCGTTTTTTTGTGGGGCGTGCGGCGGCCGCGCAGTCTGCGGGACGTCCTTGCCTCCAATGCGCTCTGATTTGACTGTGGCGGGTGCAGAGGGTTCTGACGCGCTCCGGGCCGTATTTGAGAATCCCGTGCTGGAGCCGGTAACTTTGTTCGAGAAGGCATCTTTGCGGATTTCATGCGCGAGAGCGTCGGCCGCAGTTTTATTTTCAGGGCGGCGGCAGAAATCTCCGGCTGCGTACGGCTTTGTATTTCTGTTGCGGCGCACAATGCCTTGACGCATCATTGGGCTGTGATGTGAGGGCTATGCGGCGGCAGGCGGTGCGGTATCAGGCTTTTCAGCAGCTCCGGCGCATCCTTCGGCTGGCGCGTCACAGTTTTTATGTTCCGGGGATTTTATACAACACGGAGCGGGCGCGCTGTGGTATACTGCGGATATGGGAACGATATCTGATGCGACGGAGCCGGGTTTCGGCGGAAAAAATACGGCGGAGAAGAAACGCTGGGCGCTTTTCATTATCGCCGCGGTATTTGTGGTGATAACGTGGATGTTTTTCCACATGCGCAAAACGGATTTGTCCGCCTGGCCTGTTATTTCCGGTGATACGGCGGAATGGGATGTTTCGGAATATTCCCCGGCGGCGTCGCCTGAGGAAATTCCTGCCGTTCGGTCCGGTCTGTGGCCTCTGGAGTCGATTCCGAAGGAGCTTTCGGAACAGTACCGCAGATTTCATGTGCGCGGGTATGATCCGGGGTTTGATCAAATGGCGCTGAGGTACAGCGCGATGACGGGCATTGTGTCGGAAGTGGATTCTTTCTTTTCGAAGTATGCCGGTTTTGACAGGTCTTACGGTGCTTTTGAATATGCGGAGTTCATTGCAGGACTTCCTGAGATTGCGCTGCTGCGTTGTTTCGAGGCGGCGCGCGGCGTACGGGGAGGTTTCAGTCCGGAGACAGGTGATCTCTGGCTGAGATCGCTGGAGCAGGCGCGGAAGGCCGTTAACGGCGGAGGGATTCTTGGCAGGGCTGTCGCGTTGAACACGGCGATTCTTGTGGCGGGCGAGATAAGGATGTTTGCGTCGTCGGAGGCCGGTTTCGGCGCCG